>NZ_JBEXDX010000023.1:0-136026 GCF_040605995.1 Streptomyces sp. NPDC005492 | reverse complement strand
GATGTCGCGGCGGCCGACCTGCTGGCCAGGGTGCGCGACTGCGCTCCCGTCTCGCGAGGCCGGTACCGGTCCGGTCAGCTCGCCACGGAGACGGCTTCCTTCCACAACTCCTCTGGGTCGAGGGGCAGTTCGGGCCGGGCCCGCTTGAAGTCGGCGGCCAGCGCCTCGACGTCCGGCAGGGCGCCCTCGGACGCGGCGAAACCGCGGAAGAGCGTCGAGCAGTACTCGCCGGACAGGTACGCGGCGTCCCAACTGCCGTCCGGCCGCACCCATTGGTAGGTGTGGTTGTGCAGGTTGAGGAACTCCAGGGTGGCCAGGTGCGGTTCGACCGCGCGGAAGCTCCCCTCCTCGACGGCCTCGGTGAGCAGACCGGTGATCAGCCGCTCGAAGTCGGAGCGCTGCCGCAGCACCGTCGCCAGCTCGTCGCCGCCGAGGCTGCGGTAGTCGTGCTCGTAGACCCAGATGTGGTCGAGCCTGCGGAAGATGATCGTCAGCAGCGACTCGGAGAGCAACCGCAGCCGCAGCAGCGGGGCCTCGTCGAGGGCCGCGATCTCCTTGGCGCGGGCCAGCAGCGGCCCGAGCACCCGCGACTGGATCTCGATGAGCAGGTTCTCCTTGGAGCCGATGTAGTAGTACAGGGCACCCTTGGCGAGCCCGACCGCGCGGCCCAGGTCGTTGATGGAGGTCGCCGCGTAGCCCTGTTGCGCGAACAGGGACGCCGCGGTGTCGATGATCTTCTGGCGTCTGACTTCGAAGCCCGGCCCATGACCCGGCGGTCGTGGCATGTGTTCTCTCCCCTGGCTGTGACGACGTGCGTGCTTCCCGGATCCGCACAGGCGCCACGCTGCGGCACGCCTGGGGGAAGCGGCTCCGGGGACGTCGCTCTAGTTTGCTAGACCAAACGGTACATTAAAGCGAGGACCGCATGACTCAGGCATCGCATCACACCGGCACCGGCTCCGCACAGCCGGACCAGCTCCTGGAGATGTACCGCCGGATGCGCCGCATCCGGCGCTTCGAGGAGCGGGCGTCCGAGTTGTACAAGGCGACGGAGATCCCCGGCTTCCTGCATCTGTCGATCGGTCAGGAGGCCAGCGCCGTCGGCGCCTGCTGGCCGCTGGGCGCACGGGACGGCATCACCTCCACCCACCGCGGCCACGGCCATGTCCTGGCCAAGGGCCTGGACTCGGCGTCGATGATGGCCGAACTGATGGGCAAGGAGGCGGGCACCTGCCACGGCCGCGGCGGCTCGATGCACATCGCGGACCCCGGCCTCGGGATCTACGGCGCCAACGGCATCGTCGGCGCCGGCCTCCCGATCGCCGCCGGGGTCGCGACCGCCGCGAAACTGCGAGCGGCCGGTGACGTGGTGGTGGCGTTCTTCGGCGACGGGGCGGTGGCCCAGGGCATGTTCCACGAGGCGGTGAACCTGGCCGCCGTATGGGATCTGCCGGTCGTGTTCCTCTGCGAGAACAACCACTACTCCGAGTTCTCCCCCGCCTCCGAACAGCACCGCGCCCCGCTCTCCGCGCGCGCCGCCGGATACGGCATCGGCTACCAACACGTCGACGGCAACGACGTGTTGGCGGTCGCGCAGACGATGACCGGGGTGGTGGCGCGGCTGCGCGCGGGCGGCGGCCCGGTGCTCGTGGAGGCCGAGACCTACCGCTGGCACGGCCACTACGAGGGCGACCCCGAGCGCTACCGCTCCCCCGAGGAGGTCGCAGCCGCCAAGGAACGCGACCCGCTGCTGGTGGCCCGCCGCCGGTTGGACGCGGCGGCGGCCGATGCCGTGGACGAGGAGATCGACAAGGAGATCGAGGCGGCGGTCGACTGGGCGAGGAGCCTGCCGGAACCGGCCCCGGAGACCCTGCACGACTACGTCTCCGCGCCCCGCCTCCCCGTCCCCGAGCCCGCGCCGCTCCCGGCCGACGCCGAGATCTTCCGGTCCATGGACGCCGTACGACTGGCTCTGGAGCATGAACTGGCCGCCGATCCCAGCGTGTTCGTCGCCGGGATCGACGTCGGCGCGGGCGGCAACGTCTTCGGTCTCACGCGGGGGCTGGCGCAGGCCTTCCCCGGCCGGGTGCGGGACACACCGATCAGCGAGAGCGCCGTCGTCGGTACGGCGGTGGGCGCGGCCATGGCCGGCATGAAGCCGGTGGTCGAGATCATGTACATGGACTTCATCGGGGTCTGCCTCGACATGCTCCTCAACCAGGCCGCCAAACTGCGCTTCATGACCGGCGGCCGGGCCTCCCTGCCGCTGGTCGTGCGCACCCAGTTCGGCGCGGGCCGCTCCTCGGGCAGCCAGCACTCGCAGAGCCTGGAGGCACTGCTCGCGCACATCCCCGGGCTGACGGTGGTGATGCCGTCCAACCCCGCCGACACCTACGGCCTGCTGCGCGCGGCCATCCAGGACCCCAACCCGGTGGTCTTCGTGGAGAACCGGCTCCAGTACGGCCTCAAGGGCCCGAAGCCGCCGGCCGACCATCTGATCCCGCTCGGCAAGGCGAAGGTGGTCCGCGAGGGCACCGACATCACCCTGGTCTCCTGGTCGCGGATGGTCCAGGACGGCCTGGCGGCCGCGGAGTTGCTCGCCGGGGAGGGCATCAGCGTCGAGGTGATCGACCTGCGCACCATCGCCCCGCTGGACCGCGAGACCGTCCTCGCCTCGCTCGCCAAGACCAACCGCCTGGTCATCGCGCACGAGGCGGTACGGGACTTCGGTGTCGGCGCGGAACTCTCCGCGATGGCCGTCGACGAGGGCTTCTGGCACCTGGACGCGCCGGTCACCCGGGTGGCCCCGCCGTCCGTCCCGGCGCCGTACGCACCCTCGTTGGAGCGCGTCTGGCTGCCCTCGCGGGACACGATCGCGGAGACGCTGCGGAAGATCGCGGCGGTGTGACGAGGCTACGACGGGAAGGGCCCCCGGGGATTCCGGGGGCCCTTCCCGTCGTAGCGCTCTCAGACGGTCGCGACCGGTGTGAGCGGACTGCCCTGTGTGCCGGGCAGGTTGAGCGGGGGCGCGGTGAGCAGGAAGCGGCTGCGGTGGTGCTCACGCAGCCAGGCCGCCAGGTCGTGGAGGTACCACAACTCGCCCAGGGGGACGCCCAGTTTGAACAGGCACAGGTGGTGGATCGGCAGCAGCGTGTGCGGGCCCTGGGCCTTGGTGGTGGCCACGCCCTCGACCGCGTAGTTGTCGGAGATCAGCGCCGACATCTGGGACTCGGTGATCCAGTTCAGGATCTCCGGGTCGTCCGCGTCGAGGTAGGCGGCGGTCTGGTGGATCGCCACCGGGTCCGGGTTCTTCTCCCAGGCAATGACCTGGGTGGCGAAACCGGTGTGCAGCAGGACCATGTCGCCGGGCTCCACGACCACGTTGTCCGCGGTCATGATGTCCTGCAACTGCTTGAAGCCGACCGGCTGGTAGTCGGTGCCGAGGTGGTGGGCGATGTCGATGAGGACACCGCGCCCCTGGACACCGTGCTCCGCCATCTTCTCCAGACCGAGGTTGCGGGCGAAGCTGATGCTTCCGCTGCCGTCCCCCTTGGCGTCCTCCTGCGGTCCGACGATGTCGACGTCCTTGCGGAACCCGTTGTAGTAGACGGCCTCCGCGACCCCGTCGCCGTCCGCGTCGAACTCGGCGCCCTGGTGGGCGAGGGAGTCCCACTGGGTGGAGTACTGCAGCCAGAGGGTGACCACGTCGTCGGACCACACGTCGATCAACTGTGGGTCGATCTGCTCGCGGGCGACGACGTTGTAGAAGACGTCCTGCTTGTGGGCCAGGTCCTCGGTGGGCCTGAGGATCGGCGGGTACCGCCGCTGGTTCAGCGCGGACCCACCGGGATAGTCGAGGGGCAGGCTCAGGCTGAAGCTGACCCCGGCCTCGACCTCGCGGACCCCCTGGAGGACCTTCTCGGGAGTGAGCAGGTTGATACGACCCAGTTCGTCGTCCTCGCCCCAATCGCCCCACGTTGAGCCCGGCGGACGCTGCTTCCAACGCTTCGTCATGTTCACGCCTCCTTCGGCGACAAGTCCCCGTTGACCGGCCGCCCGCATGTTATTTGTAATTGTACCGATCGGTCAACGAATCCGACGCGCACCCCTCCCTTTATCTTCGACTCATCAATAGACTGGGTGGTCGAAACACCCGACCTTGGAGCGAAGAATGAGCGAATCCACACAGGCGTGGGTCGTGGCGGGCGTACGGGCCGTGCTCGGCGCGCACACCCAGGCCCAGGACGCCGGCCGCACCGACGACGTCGTCGCGACCTACACGCCCGACGGTGTCCTGGAG
Source organism: Streptomyces sp. NPDC005492 (assembly GCF_040605995.1). Taxonomy (NCBI): domain Bacteria; kingdom Bacillati; phylum Actinomycetota; class Actinomycetes; order Kitasatosporales; family Streptomycetaceae; genus Streptomyces; species Streptomyces sp. NPDC005492. Next base: position 131,726 of record NZ_JBEXDX010000023.1, on the reverse strand, counting down.
GTGCCGGGCATGGACCCGATCGAGGGGCACGACGCGCTCCGCGAGGCCTTCAAGGGGTGGGCCCCGGCGCTGCCCCAGCTCCACCTGGTGACCAACACCGTGGTGACGTCCACGGGCGAGGACACCGCGCACGCCCTGAGTGACGTGGTCTTTCTCCAGCGCGGCGAGGCGGGCTGGGCGGTGGGCGTGGTCGGGCACTATGACGACACCCTGCGCCGCGAGAACGGCGCCTGGCTGCTGCACCGCAGGAAGACGACGTACCAGGCGTAACGGCCTTCACCCTCAGCCCACTTGGGCGTTCCTCAGCCTTCCCGACCTTGGAGTGACATGACCACCACGATCGACCCGTCCGTCACCGCCGCCGTGCAGAGCGCCGTCGCCGCCTACGCCCAGGCCCTGGACTCCGGCCGGACCGAGGCCATCGCCGACCTGTTCACCCCCGACGGCACCGCCGAGATCGTCGGCATGGCCAAGTTCGAGGGACGGGAGGCCATCCGGCAGGGCTTCGGCGGCTTCTCGCCCGAGCAGCCGCAGTTGCACATGCTCGGCAACACCGTGATCACCTCGGCGACCGAGGACGAGGTCACGGCCACCAGCAACCTGGCGTTCTTCGCGCGCGGCGAGACCGGCTGGAGCGTCCAGATGACCGGCCGCTACGACGACGTGCTGCGCCTGCACGAGGGCCGGTGGCTCTTCCAGCAGCGCGTCACGACCCTCGTGCCGTAGGGCGCGGAGACCCGGACGCCCGTGCCGCCCACGTCCGGGGCGGCACGGGCGTCCGGCCGTTCAGGCACCCAGGCGTTCAGACATCAGGTGTCTCGGCCTTGGACAGGACGAAGGTCGGGAACTCCTCCCGCTTGACGGCGGCGATCGCCTCCTGGAGCGCCCATCGGCCGGTCGGGTTGAGGAGCTGCTTGACCGGCTTGCCGGGGATGTTGCCGCCGGAGAAGTAGCTGCTCTCCAGGAAGGAGGACATCGTGCTGTTGTTCATGGTGTCCGTCCACTCCTGCTCGGCGGCCTCGGTCACCTCGATGACGTCGTAGCCGCTGTCCCGGGTGTGGACGATGGCGTCGACGACGAAGTCCACCTGGTCGCCGGCGTAGCGCGGGTTGTTGCCCGTGGCGCCGTGCGGGCCGCCGGGGAAGAAGAAGTTGGGGAAGCCGGCCGTCACGGTGCCGAGGTAGGTACGCGGGCCCTCGGCCCAGTACTCCTTCAGCGAGAGCCCCTGACGTCCTTGCACACCAAGCCTGTTGAGGGCGCCGGTGCCGAAGTCGTAGCCGGTGGCCCAGATGATGATGTCGAACTCCTCGACACCGTCGGCGGTTTCGATGCCGTCCTCGGTGATGCGGGTGATCGGCGTGGTGTTGATGTCGACCAGGGAGACGTTCGGCTTGTTGTACGTCTCGTAGTAGCCGGTGCCGAAGGGGGGCCGACGGCCGCCGTAGCCATGGGCCTTGGGGATCAGTTTGTCCGCCGTCTCCGGGTCCTTGACGATGCTGCGGATCTTGTCGGCCAGGAACGCGCACCACTCCGCGTTGACGGTCTCGTTCGACAGCATGTCCATGTAGTGCTCGGTCAGCTTGGTGAAGCCCGGGCCGTTCCACCGCTCCTCGTAGAACGCCTGGCGGTCCTCCGGGCTGTCGTCGAGTCCGGAGCGCATGACGATCTGGTGCAGGAACCCGCTCGGCGAGGTGTCCAGCGTCTCCCGGATGGACTCGAAGTTGGCCTTCAGCTCGGCCTGCTCCTCGGGCGTGATGGGCCCGTTGTTGAGCGGCGTGAGCCAGTCCGCGTCCTTCTGATACACCGTCAGCTGTGCTACGTCGTCCGCGATCGCGGAGATGATCTGCACCCCGCTGGAGCCGGTGCCGATCTGGGCCACCCGCTTGCCGGTGAAGTCGATCGGGGTCTTCGGCCAGCGCGCGGTGTGATGCTGCTCGCCGCGGAAGTCCTCGCGTCCGGGGACGGCGGGGATGAACGGCACCGAGAGGTTGCCGGTGGCCGCGACGACATAGCGGGCCCGGACCTCGGTGCCGTCGCTGCCCCGGACGGTCCAGGTGCCGGAGGGCTCGTCGAAGACGGCCGAGGTCACCTTGACGCCGGTACGGATGTCGCGCCGCAGGTCGAACTTGTCGACGACGTGGTTGAAGTAGCGCTCGATCTCGGGCTGGCCGGCGAACCGCTCCGACCACTCCCACTCCTCCCACAGCTCCTTCGAGAAGAGGTAGCCGTAGGTGTAGCTCTCGGAGTCGAAGCGCGCCTCGGGGTAGCGGTTCCAGTACCAGGTGCCGCCCACACCGCCGCCGGCCTCCAGGAGCCGCACCGAGAACCCGGCCTCGCGGGCGGCGTAGAGCTGGTAGATGCCGGTGACGCCGGCCCCGATGACGAGGACGTCGACCCGGTCCTGGACCGCCGGTTTCGAAGATGCGCTCATGTGCCCTCCAAGGTGACTGGGGCTGCGGCTCCCAGTGAGCCTGGTTTGATAGTTCGACCAGTCGGTCGAATATTCAGACCGAGAGTAGATGAGGGCCCGGGGTCGAGCAATGGCGGGGACCGGAGAGCGCGGAGAGCTCGTCCCAGCCATTACCCGGCAGGCATTGATTGTACCGACCGTTTGATCTAACTTTCGGGTTGGGACGAATGCAATCGCATGGACCGGGAGTCGCGCATGAGCGCCGAAGACGTCAAGGAAACCACCGATCTGCGCGCCGCGGGCGTAAAAGCCCTACGAGCCGCGCTGCCCGGGGTGGTTCCCGCGGAGGGTGAGCTCGACATGCGGGACGGCCTGCTCGGCGAGGATCTCGTCGAGATCGGCCTGAGCACCGTGTGGGGCGCGCTGTGGGGCCGCGAGGGCCTGGCCCCGCGCGACCGCAGCCTGGTCACCCTCGGCATCCTGATCGCGCTCGGCGCCGAGACCGAGATCAAGACCCATGCCCGCGTCGCCCTCACCAACGGAGTGACCAGGGACGAGCTGGCCGAGGTCATCTATCACGCCGCCGGGTACACCGGCTTCCCCCGGGCCGTGGGGGCCCGCACCGCGGTCCGCGAGGCCCTGGGCGAATAGCCGGAGCGGTGTCCCGTCGTAGCGGCACCGCGTACGAGCGCGAAGGAGCGCACATGTCACTGCAGGGAAAGGTCGCGGTCGTCACCGGCGGCGGACGCGGCATCGGCCAGGCGATCGCGAAGGTGCTCGCGGCCAGGGGAGCCGCGGTCGCGGTGTGGGACCTGAACAGCGAGGGCGCCGAGAAGACCGCGGCGGCCATCCAGGAGGCCGGCGGTACGGCGATCGCCGTCCCCGGCGACGCTGCCGAGGCCGGCGCCGTGGCGGCCGCCGCCGCCCGTACCCGCGAGGAGCTCGGCCCGGTCACCATCCTCGTCAACAACGCGGGCATCACCGCCTACGAGCCGTTCACGAGCATCTCCGAGGCGTCCTGGGACCGCATCATCAACGTCAATCTCAAGGGTCCCTTCCTGGTCACCAGGGAACTCGTGCCCGACATGCTCGCGGCGGGCTGGGGCCGGATCGTCAACATCTCGTCCTCCTCGGCACAGACCGGGGCCCCCTCCATGGCCCACTACGCGGCCTCCAAGGGCGGCGTCATCGGCCTCACCCGGACACTCGCGATGGAGTACGTCGACAAGGGCATCACCGTGAACCACGTCCCGCCGGGCTTCATCGACACCCCCCTGGTCCGCGAAGGTCCGGTCGACATCGAGACGGCCGCCGCCCATATGCCGATGAAGCGGGCCGGCACCCCGGAGGACGTGGCCTACGCCGTGGCCTACCTCGCCTCCGAAGAGGCCTCCTACGTCACCGGCCAGACCCTCAGCACCAACGGCGGACGCTACCTCGCGTAAGCCCGCACGGAACATCGCAACGACGCTGCAACGGAGTGCACATGAGCATCGAGGACGACACCGGGGCCGTGGCCCACGTGCTGGTGGTGGGCGCCTCCGCGTCCGGCCTGACCACGGTGGAGGCCCTCCGGCGCAAGGGGTACACGGGCCGGATCACGGTGCTCGGCGCCGAGCCGCACGCCCCGTACGACCGTCCGCCGCTGTCCAAGCAGATCCTCTCCGGCGACTGGGAACCGGGCCGGGCCGCCCTGCGCAGCGAGGAGATGCTGTCCGGCCTGGACACCGAGTTCGTGCTCGGCGACCCGGCGGTCGCGCTGAACGCGGCGACCCGGACCGTGCGCACCGAGTCCGGGCGCGAGCTGAGCGCCGACGCGATCGTGATCGCCACCGGGGTACGGCCCCGAGTGCTGGCCGGGCAAGGGGAGTTGACCGGTGTGCATGTGCTGCGCACCCTCGACGACGCGCTCGCCCTGCGGACGGATCTGCTCGCCGGGTCACGGCTGGTGGTCGTCGGCGAAGGGGTCCTCGGCTCCGAGATCGCCGCCACCGCACGGACGTTGGGCCTGGACGTCACCCTGGCGGGCCCGCTGACGGGACCGCTGGCCCTCCAGGTGGGCCCGCTGGTGTCGGGGCTGCTGGCGGAGCTGCACACCGAACGGGGGGTGCGACTGCGCCTCGGCAACGGCGTGGTGGGACTGCTCGGCGACCAGGGCCGGGTCCGCGGCGTGGAGTTGAGCACCGGCGAGATACTGCCCGCCGACGTCGTCGTGGTCGCGATCGGAGCGGCCCCGGCGACGGAGTGGCTGGACGGCAGCGGGCTCGAACTCGACAACGGCGTGGTGTGCGACGCGCGTTGCCAGGCCGCGCCGGGGATCTACGCCGTCGGTGACGTGGCCCGCTGGCACCACGAGCGGCTCGGCCGGCTGATCCGGCTGGAGAACCGGACCAACGCCACCGAGCAGGCCATGGCGGTCGCGGGCGCGATCCTCGGGGAGGACCGGCCCTACGCGCCGGTGCCGTACTTCTGGACCGACCAGTTCGACGCCAAGCTCCAGGTGCACGGCTTCCTGCCGGCCGATGCCGAAGTGGACGTCGTGGACGGCGAGTTGGCGGCCCGCCGGTTCGTCGTGCGCTACCGCAGCGGCGGCCGGGTCACCGGGATCCTCGGCTGGAACATGCCCAAGCAGGCCAGGCAGCGCCGTCAGGAGATCGTCGACGCGGTCCCCTCCCCCACCCCCGTCTCCTCCCCGGCCCACTGAACGATCAGGAGAGTTGTCATGAAGGTTGTCGTCGAAGAGGACAAGTGCGTCGCCGCCGGACAGTGCGTCGCCGCCGCGATGGACGTGTTCGACCAGCGTGACGAGGACGGCATCGTCATCCTGCTGGACGAGAACCCGCCGGCCGAACTGGCCGACGACGTACGGAACGCGGCGGCGGTGTGCCCCGCGCTCGCGATCCGTATCGAGGAATGACCACCGGTACCCCTCCCTTCACTCCCCCCACCCCACCCTCATCTGGAGGAACGACCATGTCCGAGGCCGAGACGGATCTCGCCGCCCCCGACGCGGAGATCTTCGACTACCCGGGCGCGCGCGACCGCACCTGCCCGTTCGCGCCGCCGGCCGGGCTGCGCGCGCTGAACGACAAGGCACCGGTGTCCCGGGGCCGCATCTGGGACGGCTCCACCCCGTGGCTGGTGACCGGGCACGCCGCGCAGCGCGCGATCCTGTCCGACCCGCGGGTGAGCTCGAACGACAAGCAGCCCGGGTTCCCGCTGCCGAACCAGGCGATGGCGGAGAACGTCCAGCACCACCCGCTGACCATCTTCAACGCCGACGGCGCCGACCACACGCGGATCCGGCGCATGATGACGGCTCCGTTCACGCGCAACCGCATGGAGAAGCTGCGGCCGGAGATCCAGCGCTTCACCGACGAGCTGATCGACGACATGCTCGCGGGCCCGAAGCCGGTCGACCTGGTCACCGCGCTGTCGCTGCCGCTGCCCTCGATGATGATCTGCGCACTGCTCGGAGTGCCGTACGAGGAGCACGAGTTCTTCCAGGAGTGGGCCTCCTTCGCGACCCGGAGCGACAAGACCGCCGAGGAGGACCGGGAGGCCAACGCGAAGCTGGGCGGCTATCTGGCCAAGATGCTCACGGCCAAGATGGAGGAGCCCACCGAGGACGTCATCTCGGACTTCGGCGCGCGGATCAAGGCGGGCGAACTCACCCTCCCCGATGCCACGTTGCTCTGCATGATCCTGCTGATCGCCGGTCACGAGACCAGCGCCAGCATGATCACCATGGGCACCGCGCTGCTGCTGCAGAACCCCGACCAACTCAAGCTCCTGCGCGAGACGGACGACCCGAAGGTCGTCGCCAACGCGGTCGAGGAGATTCTGCGCTACACCACGATCCCGGCGCTCGGCCAGCGGCGGATCGCCGCCGAGGACATCGAGATCGAGGGCGTCACCATCAAGGCCGGCGAGGGCATCATCGCCGCGCTGCCGGCCGGCAACTGGGACCCGGCGGCCTTCCCCGAACCGGAGAAGTTCGACATCACCCGCGAGGCCCGGCACCACCACGCCTTCGCCTGGGGCATCCACCAGTGCCTCGGCCAGCAGCTAGCCCGCATCGAGCTCCAGGTCGTCTACGGCACGCTCTACCGGCGCATCCCGACGCTCCAACTCGCGGTCGACTTCAGCGAGTTGCAGTTCCGCCGGGACGACGCGCTCGCCTACGGCATTCAATCGCTGCCGGTCACCTGGTAGCGGCCACCGCTTCCACCCGCACACAACTGGAGTCATCCATGAGCGAGTTCGGCTTCGAAGGACGTGTCGCCGTCGTCACCGGCGCGGGCCGTGGCCTCGGCCGCGCCTACGCCCGCCTGCTGGCGGAACGCGGGGCGCGGGTCGTCGTCAACGACCTGGGCGGGTCGATGGAGGGCGAGGGCTCCGACGCCGGACCCGCGCAGAAGGTCGTCGACGGGATCGTCGCGGCGGGCGGCCGGGCCGTGGCCGACACCCACGACGTGTCCACGCGGGCGGGCGGCGAGGCCATCGTCGACACCGCGCTGCGGAGCTTCGGCCGGATCGACGTCCTCGTCAACAACGCGGGCATCATCCGGTACGCGGGCCTTCCGGAGATCGAACTCGACAACCTGGAACGGCACTTGGCCGTCCACCTCCTCGGTTCCTTCAACACGATGCGGGCCGCCTGGCCGCACTTCGTGGAGCAGGGCTACGGCCGGGTCGTCCTGACCACCTCCAGCGGCATGTTCGGCATGGACAACAACCTGTCCTACGCCGCCGCGAAGGCGGGCACGGTCGGCATGGCGCGCAGCGCGAAGCTGGCCGGCGAGCCGCACAACATCAAGGTCAATCTGATCGCGCCGGCCGCGATGACCAGGATGGGCGGCGGACCGGAGGAGGAACCCGCTGAGTCGGTGGAGGGCATGCCCTACATGCCCTCGTCGGCGGTGGCGCCGATGGTGGCCTACCTCGCGCACGAGAACTGCCCGGTCAGTGGGGAGATCTACACGGCCGGCGCGGGCCGCTTCGCGCGGATCTTCCTGGCCTCGACGGAGGGGTACGCCCACGAGGGGGGCGATGCCTCCGTCGAGGACGTGGCGAAGAACTGGGACGCGATCAACGACGAGAAGGGGTACTACGTGCCCGCGGACCTGATGGCGTGGTCCGGCTCGTTCCTCAAGCACCAGTTCGGTTAGTACGGGCGGGGGGAGGCGGTGAGCCGCCCTGCCTCCCCCTGTCGTCCCATGCCTGTCGTCTCACACCGTACGGCCCGCGATGTGCCACTTCGACGGCAGCTCGATGCGGGCGCCGTCGGCCCTGAACTCGGTGGTGATCAGGGGCAGTTCACCGCTCGCGAGGACGGTGAGGCCGGCCGTGCGGAGGAGTTCGGGCACCTGGTCGTCGGACACCTCGCCGGGGACGATGCCGTGGCGGAGGATCGGGGCGAGCTTCGCGGGCGGCCCCTCGGGGTCCTGGGCCAGGCCGCCCAGGATCGGGCGGGCGGCCTCGGAGAGTTCGACGAGGAAGACATGGCCGCGCTCCCCGACGAGCGTGGCGATCCCGTCCACCAGCGGCTGCCGGTCGTCGGGGTCGACCTGGTGCAGCACCCCCCGCATATAGACGTTGGCGTCGCCGAATTCGGCGTGCAGCGACTCGACCTCGGTCTTGTCGGCGGCGTCCAGCAGCCGGTAGGTCGCCTGCCCCGCCGGGTCGGCGTGCCGGGCGTGCTCGACGGCCGCCGCGGACAGGTCGGCGCCGACGACATGGGTGAACCGGTCGGCGAGGAAACGGGTCTGGGTGCCGTTGCCGCAGCCGAGGTCGACCATCTGAAGGCCGGGGTCGCGCAACTTCGGTTCGAACAGGGCGAGATGGAGTCCCACCGTCTGGGCCGGCGCCGCGTCCCAGAAGACGGCCCCCTGCTCCTCGGGCGCCTCGCGCCAGAAACCCTCCCAGGCCTCCCGGTACCGACTGGTCACGCTCATGCCCAACTCCCCAGGTTGCGAGGCCGTTCCGCCTTAAGTGACGGGCCAGTACGGTCTATCGCGCCGGGGTCCCGCTCACAAGCACACGGCGCATTCCTTCACCGCTCATTCGGCGCGTGTACGCCGATGTGCGCCTCGTGCGCCCCCTTTGTCGCCTGCGCTTCAGCGGCGGGGCAGGGTGAGTTCGAACCAGACGGTCTTGCCCGCGGTCGTACGGCTGGCGCCCCACTCGCGGGCGAGCATGCCCACGACGTGCAGTCCGCGCCCGGACTCGTCGTCGGGGCCGGTGCTGAGCAGGGTCGGCAGGGTGGGATCGTCGTCGTCCACCTCGCACAGGAGCGTGTCGCCGCGCACCAGGCGCAGTTCGGCCCGGTGGCCGCGGGAGTGCCGTACGGCGTTGGTGACCAGTTCGCCGGCCAACAGGGCTGCGGTGTCGGCGAGTCGGTCGAGGCCCCAGGTGTGGAGCTGTTCGCGGACCACCGCGCGGGCCCGGCGGGCCTCGGCCGGGTCGAGGGCGAGCCGCCATTCGGCGACGTCGGCCGGCTCGATGCCGTTGAGGCGGGCCATCAGGAGGGCGACGTCGTCCTTGCGGCCGCCGCGGGTTCCCAGGGAGCGGATGATCGTGTCGCAGGCGTCGTCCATGGACGCGGCCGGATGCGCGGCCGACTCGCTCAGCGTCGCGAGGCCTACGCCGATGTCCTCGCCGCGCACCTCCACCAGACCGTCGGTGCACATCACGAGCCGATCGCCGGGGTCCACGCGCACGCGTACCGCCTCGAAGGGCACCCCGCCGACGCCGATGGGCGCACCCGTGGGCAGGTCGAGCAGCTCGCTGCGGCCGTTGCCGGCGCGCACGATCACCGGCGGGATGTGGCCCGCGTTGGCGAGGTGGAGTTCGCCGGCGATCGGGTCGTAGACGACGTAGAGGCAGGTCGCGAGATAGGTGTCGCCGAGCCGCTGCGCCAAGTCGTCAAGGTTGCGCAGGAGTTGGGCCGGCGGAAGGTCCATGGTGGCCATGGTCTGCACGGCGGTGCGCAACTGGCCCATCATGGCGGCGGAGTTGAGGCCGTGGCCCATGACGTCGCCGACGACGAGCGCGGTGCGGGCGCCGGGCAGTTTCACCGAGTCGAACCAGTCGCCGCCGACACGTCCGAGCAGGGTGCCCGGCAGATACCGGGTGGCGATGTCGCAGCCCGCCATGCGCGGCGGGATGTGCGGCAGCATGCTGTCCTGGAGGGTCTCGGCGACACTCTCCTGGTAGGTGTACATGCGCGCGTTGTCGAGCACGAGGCCCGCGCGGGCGGCGAGTTCGGCGCCGGTGACACGGTCCATGTCGTTGAACTCGACACGCTCCGGGTGGCGCAGCAGGATCATGAAGCCGAGGACGACATTGCGCGCCTTGAGCGGGACGACCAGCATGGAGCGGCCGGTGATCAGCGGCCGGATGTCGCGCTTCTCGAACTGCGAGGCGATCATGTGCCCCATCTGCTCGCTGATGCGCGGCACGAGGACGGGCTCGCCGGTGGTCATGCACTGGAAGAACGGCGTGTGCGCCGGGAACGGCATGGCCTCGCCGACCGGTACGACGTCGTCCCAGCGGCCGGGTTCGTCGGTGTGTTCGAGGGCGACCCGGTGCCACATGGTGGTGGTGTCCGGCACCCCGTCCGGGAACCCCTCGCCGGCGACGACCTGTTCGCGCAGATAGGTGCCGGCGACGTCGGTGAAACGGGGGACGACGGCCCGGCTGACTTCGACGATGGTGGTGGCGAGGTCGAGCGAGGTGCCGATACGGCCGCTGACCTCGTTGAGGAACTCCAGGCGCTCGCGGACGGCGACGTATTCGAGGTCCTCGCCCTCGTCGTCGAGGACCGTCTGCGGCAGCGGCAGTCCCTCGGCGACCGCGAGGGCGGCCCGCTCGCGGCGCGCCTTGCGCTCGGCGCGCCGGGCCACACCCCAGTCGGGGGTCACCGGCACCCGCTCGTTCTGGCTGAACTCCAGGACGGGGTAGCCCAGTTCGAGGACCTGCGAGACGATGCGGGCGCTGTCGCCGACGCTCATGCTGGGCAGGATCTCGGGGAGCCTGCGGGCGAGTTCGTCGGCGCCGGGGAAGTCGGTGTGCAGGGCGAAGCCGGGCGCTATGCGCTCGAAGGCGCCGTCCTCGAAGGCGTCGTCGGCGTCCTGGCGCAGGGCGCCCGCGTCGGCGGCGAGCACGAGCAGCCGCTCACGGCCGGGGCCGACGAGCGGATACGCCCACCACAGAACGTCGACGCGGTCCCTCTCGGGCACGGTGAGGCGGGCGCGTCCTGCGGCCGGGTAGGACAGGCCCGAGTCGAGGGAGGATTCCAGGTCGGGGCCGAGGCCGTCGTAGGCCGCGAACGCGTCGTAGGGGTCGGTCCCCTCGTCCTCGGGCAGGGCTCCGGAGACGGGGAGCAGGTCGAGGGCGGGCTGGCCGATCGCCTCGTCCTTGGTGGCGCCGAACAGCCGCCGGGCGCCACGGCTCCAGTGCGAGACGAGGCCGCCGCGGTCGACCAGGACCACGGCCAGCGGAACACGACCGGCCGCGGTGTGCTCCGCCACCACGTCGTACCCGGCCCCGCGGCCGGGAGCTGCCTCCCGCTCGGTGCCACGGTCCATGGCCCAGGCCCTCTCTCCCCACGGCTACGCAAGATCTGTGCCGCCGTCCACCACGCTACGGGGGCAGCCGGTCGCGATGTGTGGCATTCCTGGAATTGGTTCCATCCAATCGCACCGGCGTGCGCCGTCGCGCCCCCCTGACCCGGGGCTCAGTCCTCGTGGCCGAGCTGGAGGTCCCGCTCGGTGCGTCCCCCGCCCGCCACTTGGAGCACGGTGGCCACGGGCGGGTAGCCGGCGGCGATCACCGTGTACTCGCCGGAGGACAGGTCGATGAACCGGAAGGTTCCCTCGGGTCCGGTGGTGAGGGTGTCCACGACGTTGCCCGCCGCGTCGAGGAGCGTCACGCGCGCGTCCTCGACGGGCCGCCCGCCGCTCGCCCTGACGGTGCCGCGCAGCACGGCGCCGCCGGCGAGTTCGACGTCCTGCCTGGTCTCGCGGGACGCCTGCACGCTGACGGGGAGCGCGGCGGGGCGGAACGCGGGCGCGCTGGCGGCGAGGGTGTACTCGCCGGCCACCAACTCGCTGATGACATAGCCGCCTTCGCGCCCGCTGCGGGTGCTGGCCACGACCTCGCCGTGCACGTTGGTGAGTGTCACGGCGGCCTCGCGCACCGGGGTGCCGTCGGCGGTGAGCACGCTCCCGGCGAGGCGTCCGGCGCCGCCGAGGACGACGTCGAGTTCGACGGGCCGCTCCCCCACGGTCACGGAAACGGCCTGCGGCTGGTGCCCGCCCGCCGCCGCGATCAGAACGTAGGACCCGGAGCCGGGCGTCGACAGCGCATAGCGCCCGTCTCCGCCGCTGGCGCCGCGCCCGATCTGCTGTCCGGAGACGTCGATGAGGGTGAGCGCCGCGCGGGGCACCACGGTCCCGTCGGGATGCTGCACGGTGCCGCAGACCGGGATTCCGGCCGCATACGGCGAACGCGCCTGCGGGATCGGGGAGTTGAGGGGCGCGGCCTCGGTCGTCTCGGCGGGGGCGTTGTGGGACGCTGCGCTGTTCAACAGGGGGGTCTCCTTGAGGAAGAAGGCGATCAGCAGGCCGAGGGCGAGCACCGGCACCAGGTAGAGGAAGATCCGCGGCATGGCGTCGGCGTAGGCCCGGATGTAGCTGTCGCGCAGTGCCGGGGGCAGCGCGTGGACGAGCTGCGGGGTGATGGACTGGGGGTCGGGGAGGCCGGCGCCCGCGCGCGTGGGGAGACGGTCGCGCAGTGCGTCGGTGAGCCGGTCGGCGAACAGGGTGCCGAAGATCGCGGCGCCGACGCTGCCGCCGATCTGCCGGAAGTAGTTGTTGGCGCTGGTGGCGGTACCGAGGTCGGCGGGCCGTACGGAGTTCTGCACGGCGAGGACGAGGACGGGCATCACCATGCCGATGCCGGCGCCCAGGACGGCCATCCAGAGGCTGTACTGCAGCCGGGGCGTATCGACTTCGAGCCGGGACAGCAGCCACATGCCGAGGGCGGCGAGGGCGCTGCCGAGGACGGGGTAGATCTTGTACCGGCCGGTGTGGCTGATGAGTTGCCCGGAGATGATGGAGGCACCGACGATGCCGCCCATCATGGGCAGCATCAGCAGTCCGGACTCGGTGGCGCTCGCCCCGTCGACCATTTGCAGGAAGGTCGGCAGATAACTGGCGGCCCCGAACAGCGCGACCCCGATCACCAGGCCCACCAGGGCGGTGACGTTGAAGACGGCGTCCTTGAACAGCCGTAGCGGGATGAGGGGTTCGGGCGCGACGTGCTCGGCGACGACGAAGAGGACCGCGGTGGCCACCGCTCCCGCGCCGAGGCCGAGGATGACGCGCGAACCCCAGGCGTACTCGGTCCCGCCCCAACTGGTCAGCAGCACCAGGCAGGTTGACGCGGCGGCGAGCAGCAGCGCGCCGAGAATGTCGAGCCGCGCCTTGGCGGTGGGCTTCGGCAGTTTCAGTACGACGGTCACCACGGCCAGAGTCACCACGCCGAACGGCACGTTGACATAGAAGCACCACCTCCAGGAGAGGTGGTCGGTGAAGTACCCGCCGAGCAACGGCCCGGCGACGGAGGCGAGTCCGAAGGTGGCACCGATCAGACCCATGAAGCGGCCGCGCTGCCGGGGCGGCACGATGTCCGCGATGATCGCCTGCACACCGATCATGAGGCCGCCGGCGCCGATGCCCTGCACCGCGCGGAAGGCGATGAGCTGGTCCATGGACTGGGCGCGGCCCGCGAGCGCGGAGCCGATCACGAAGACGCCGATCGCGAACTGGAACACGCTCTTGCGGCCGAGGAGGTCGCCGAGTTTGCCGTAGACCGGCAGTCCGACCGTGGAGGTGAGGAGGTAGGCGGTGATCGCCCAGGACATCTTCTCCAGGCCGTGCAGTTCGCCGACGATCTTCGGGAGCGCGGTGGCGACGATCATCTGGTCGAGGGCGGCGAGCAGCAGCGCGAGCATCAGCCCGAGGAAGACCAACCGCACACGGCGCGGGGTCAGTTCGGCCTTCTCGACGGGTGCGGGGACGGGTGTCTCCGGGGGCGCCGGGGGCCGTTCGTCCTGCACCAGAGTCGTCCCGCCCACGTACCGCTCCCCTCGTCGCGCCTGCCGCACAATTCCCGCTTTCGGCGACAACTGCGGGCAGACGTGACGAGTTACGGCGTACGCCCGGCTCGAACGGAGATCCACTCGAACCGGTGAGGGGCGTGCGAGGGCGTCAACACGCCCTGGGGAGCCACCCTTTGACCCTTGGTGGCTCTTCGAGCCCTCGGTGGTCTACTTCTCGACTTCGGTGGCGAGCCTGTCGAGCACCAGGTCGTAGATGCGGCCGAGGCCCTTGGGGGCGAAGGTCCGCTCGAAGAAGCCGCCGATGCCGCCGGCGCCGTTCCAGGTGCTGGTCACGACGACGCGGGACTTGCCCTCGCCGGCCGGGGTGACCCGCCAGGTGGTGACCATGGTGGAGTTGCGGTCCTTCTCGACCAGTTCGCCGTCGGTCGGCTCGCTGACCTCCAGGAGGCAGTCACGGACGCGCTTGCTGGTGGCCTGGAGCCGCCAGTGGACGAGGGTGCCCTCGCCGTCGCCGCCCTCGCGCACCTCGTACTCGCTGAACTGCTCGGGCAGCAGCTTCGCGCGCGTGCCGCTGTAGTCGGCGAGGGCGTCGAAGACAGCCTCCGCGTCGGCTGCGACGACCCGCTCGGTAGTCGCCTCGACCTGCGCCATCGGTTCCTCCAGGACTTGCGTTCTCGGGGTGGGGGCAAGCCAACCACCCCCGCACTCGGTCGCCCAAATCGGGGTGCCCCAAGACGTCCGAAGCGATCAGAAACAGCACTTGCACAGTAATTCGAACAAGTGTTTCACTCTGGGGGCAGGACTACCGAGGAGGCGTCATGCGCTGGGAAAACCTCACAGTGGAGTCCGACGGCCACAGCCGGACGGCCGACGTCGCGCTGTTCGGCGCGGACGCGGTGACCACCCGTACCTTCGACACGCCAGAGTTCCGCGGGATCACCTTCCACGAGGTGCGGGCCCGTTCGATCATCAATCGGGTGCCGGGAGCCTCCCGCATGCCCTTCGAGTGGACGGTCAACCCCTACCGGGGCTGCTCGCACGCGTGCGTGTACTGCTTCGCCCGCAAGACCCACAGCTACCTCGACCTCGACACCGGCCTCGGCTTCGACTCGCAGATCGTGGTCAAGGTGAACGCCCCGGATCTGCTGCGCCGCCAGCTCGGCTCCCGCCGCTGGCTCGGTGACCACATAGCGATGGGCACGAACGTCGACTGCTATCAGCGCGCGGAAGGCCGCTACCGGCTGATGCCGGGCATCCTCGGCGCCCTGCGCGACCACGCGAACCCCTTCTCGATCCTGACGAAGGGCACGCTGATCCTGCGCGACCTGGACCTCCTGGTGCAGGCCTCCGAGGTCACCGACGTCGGCATCTCCGTCTCGGTCGGCTTCACGGACCCCGCGCTGTGGCGCACGGTGGAGCCCGGCACGCCCTCCCCGGAGCGGCGCCTGGACGTCGTACGGACGCTGACCGAGCACGGCATCGGCGTCGGGGTCCTGATGGCCCCGGTAATCCCCTTCCTGAGCGACCACCCGGCCCAACTGCGCGCCACCGTAAGGGCGATAGCGGCCTCCGGGGCCACCTCCGTGACTCCTCTGGTGCTGCATCTGCGGCCCGGTGCCCGCGAGTGGTTCATGGCCTGGCTCGGGCAGCACCACCCGCATCTGGTGCGCCGGTACGAGCGGCTGTACGCGGAGGGCTCGTACGCCCCCAAGTGGTACCAGCGCCGGATCACCCGTCAGGTCCACGACCTGGCGCAGGAGTACGGCATCGGTCCCGCGCGTGCGGGCATGCCGCGCCGGATCCCCGAGCCGGCGGAACCTGCCGAAGCCTCGATGACCGAACCGACGCAACTTTCGCTGATCTGAGAGCGATTCGGGATCGTTCGGAGCGCGTTAGAGCGCATCCGGCGGCCCAATCGGGTCAACTATTGTCAGAACGCGTTCTTCCGGGCGCCCTTTCCGGGACGATGCCGCGTGGACCGTGGACTCACGGCCCGCTGCCCCTCCGTCCTGGGAGGACCTCATGAGAAAACGCGCAGCCGTACTGTGCGGTGCCGCCGTCGTCGTGGCCGGGACGGTCACCGCCCTCCCCGCCGACGCGAGCACCGCGCACCCCGCCGCGACCACCGTGCAGGCCGCGAAGCTCACCTGGAAGGCCTGCGCCACCACCGACTATCCGACGCTCCAGTGCGCGAGCGTCAAGGTGCCGCTCGACCACGCGAACCCGCACGGCAAGCAGATCACGCTCGCCCTGTCCCGGGTCCCGCACACCGCGAAGACGTACCAGGGCCCGCTGTTGGTCAACCCCGGCGGCCCCGGCGGCAGCGGGCTGACCCTCGCGGGCTTCGTCGCGTCCTCGCTGCCCAAGGCGGTGGCCTCCCAGTACGACGTCATCGGCTTCGACCCCCGCGGGGTCGGCAAGAGCACCCCCGCCCTCGACTGCGTGCCCGGTCACTTCGACCCGGTCCGCCCCGACTCGGTACCGAGCACCCCGGCGCTGGAGAAGGCCAACCTCACCCGCGCGAAGTCCTTCGCGGCCGCCTGCGGCAAGAAGTACGCGAGCGTGCTGCCGTACATCGACACCATCAGTGCCGTGCGGGACATGGACTCGATCCGGCAGGCACTGGGCGCGCAGAAGATCAACTACTTCGGTTACTCCTACGGCACCTACCTGGGCGCCGTGTACGCCAAGCTCTACCCGGAGCGCGTACGCCGCCTGGTCCTGGACTCCATCGTCGATCCCACCGGCGTCTGGTACGACGACAACCTCGGGCAGGACTACGCCTTCGACGCCCGCCAGAAGGCGCTCATGGCGTGGATCGCCAAGTACGACTCCACGTACAAGCTCGGCACCGACCCGGCGAGGATCGAGGCCAAGTGGTACGCGATGCGGGCGGCACTGGCCAAGAAGCCGGCGGGCGGCAAGGTGGGGGCCTCCGAGCTGGAGGACACCTTTATCCCCGGCGGTTACTACAACGGTTACTGGCCCTATCTCGCCGAGGCGTTCGCGGCGTACGTGAACGACAGGAACGCCGATCCGCTGGTCGAGGCGTACGACAACTTCGCGGCGATCGACGCCTCCGGGGACAACGGCTACAGCGTCTACGCGTCGGTGCAGTGCCGTGACGCTGCCTGGCCGCGCGACTGGAACCAGTGGCGCAAGGACAACTGGGCGGCCTACGAGAAGGCGCCGTTCATGGTCTGGAACAACGCCTGGTACAACGCGCCGTGCGCCTTCTGGCCGACCGAGTCCGAGCATCCGATCAACATCGCCAACGGCAAGCTGCCGCCGGTGCTGCTCTTCCAGGCGACGAACGACGCGGCGACCCCGTACGAGGGCGGCGCCACGGTCCACCGACTCCTGGCCGACTCGAGCTTCGTGGTCGAGCAGGGCGGCGGGAACCACGGCATCACGCTGAGCGGGAACGCCTGCCTGGACAAGTACCTGGCGACGTATCTGACCAACGGCAAGGTGCCGCGCGGCGGCGGCGAGGTCGACGCGGTGTGCCAGAAGGTGCCCGACCCGAAACCGCTGACCACGGCGAAGGCGGCGACGAGCACGGCACACGGTTCGACCCTGCACGGGCTGCTGGGCTTCCGCGGCTGAGCACGGCCCGACGGCCTCTCGGGGCGGGAATCCCCGTTGTCAGACCCATGGTCCACCATGGACGCATGAGTGAGCTGACCAGGATTCCCGCCCCCGACGGCGTCTCCCCCGCCGCGGCCTACACCCATGTCGTCATGGGCACCGGCCGCTTCGTCGCGATCTCCGGCCAGCTCGCCCTGGACGAGGACGGCAGGCTCGTCGGCGAGGGCGACGCGGCGGCCCAGGCCCGCCAGGTCTTCGAGAACCTCCGCCGCTGCCTGGCCGCCGCCGGCTCCACGTTCGACCACGTGGTCAAACTGACCTTCTTCGTCACGGACATGGCCCACATGCCGGCGATCCGCGCGGCCCGCGCCACCCACATACCCGACGACCGACTGCCCGCCGCGTCCGCCGTGCAGGTGGCCGCGCTGGTCCGGCCGGAGTTCCTGATGGAGATCGAGGCGTTCGCGGTCGTCGGCGAATAATCGGGCGCCGAGCGGGGCCACGACTCCCTGGGGTGCCGCCATGGACGACGACGAGCCCCCGCGGATCCGCCCGATGGCCCTCGCCGACTGCGACCGCGTCTCCGAGATCCGTGTCCTCGGCCGGCGGTTCGCGTATCGGGGTCTCATGCCGCAGCCTTTCCTCGACGCCCTCAGTGCGAAGGCCGACGCCGAGCGCCGCCGGGCCCGCTTCGGGTGAGGCGACGGCAGCGTCGTGAACCTCGTCGCCGCACGGGGCGAGGAGATCGTCGGCTGGGCCGCGGTTCGGACCCTACCGGGACGGCGAACTCCGCACCGAGGACGCCGAGTTGTACGCCATCTACCTCGACCCCGAGCACCTGGGCACCGGCGTCGGCCGGGCCCTGATGCGGGAGGCCCTACGGCAGTGCGCGGCCCTCGGCCACGAACGGGTCTACCTGTGGGTCGTCCGGGGCAATGCCCGGGCCCGCCGCTTCTACGAGCGGGCGGGCTTCCACGCGGACGGCGCCGAGGAGCCGTACGAGGTGGAGGGGGTGGCGGTTCCCGAGATGCGGTACGTCAGGGAACTCCCGCGCTGAGGGCGGGAGTCGGGCGTCTCAGCGCTGCCGTGGAATCCGGCCCAGCGCACGCACCGCGGCCTCCGCGAGCGTCGGGTGGGCGAGGGCGTCGTTCAGGACCGGTCGGGCGCGGGCGTCGCCGAGTTCGCCGAGACCGTCCACGCAGGCGAGGGCCACGCGGCGGTACGGGTCGTGGGGGCGCAGGCGTCGCTCCAGGGTGGTGATGAGGGCAGGGACGGACTCGGGGGCGCGCAGGTCGGCCAGCAGCCGGACGGGGTGCAGGGCGTAGGCGACGCGGAGTTCGTTGGTGGCGAGGGCGGCTGCCGCGCGGGCGGTGCGGGGGTCGTCGAGGCGGGCCAGGGCGTACGCGGCGGAGGCGCAGCGCGGCGGCTCACGGTGATTGAGGAACAGAACGAGGGACTCGAAGGCCCGCCGGTCACCCGCGAGGCCGAGCCGGAACGCGGCCAACTCCCGGGCCCAGAGCGGCTGTCCCACGGCCGTGAGCACATCCGCCAGTTCGTCGAGGTCTTCGGTCGCCACGAGCCGCTCGTAGAGCGCCGTCCCACCCGACTCCTGCCGTAAGCGCTCCGTGAGCGATCGCAACTCTTCGTCCATGACGCCGAGCCTAAGGGGGTCGCCGGGAGCCCGGGACCTACATCACAAACTCGGGGGCTGGCGCGCTCGTTACCCACCGGTTAAGCTCAGACGAGCGAGTTACCCACTCGCACCCTCCTTGCGGTGGCCTGGTGACGCAGCCACCGTGAGTGCAGTCGGTTCGGCACCTCAATGTGCCGCAGTACGACACGGCCTGGGACAGGGCCGGTCGGACCTCATCTCTCATCTCGCCGGGCGTGTGCGCTCGTTGCCCGGTACCACCCGCACTCCTTCTCGCACTCCGTGCGCCCCTCGGCGTACGGAGTGCGCTCCCAGTCGTCACCCTCATTCCAGGAGTCCCGCGATGGCAGCTCCCCTGTCCGACGCCCCCCTGTCCCCGTTCACGACCATCGCCGTCGTCGGTCTCGGCACGATGGGCACCGGTATCGCCGAGGTCCTCGCCCGGGCCGGCCGCGAGGTCGTCGGCATCGACGTCAGCGAGGCCGCGACCGCCCAGGCCGTCGCCGCCCTGGAGACCGCGACTGCCCGTGCCGTCGAGCGCGGCCGGCTCACCGGGCAGGAGCGCGCCGACGCCCTGGCCCGGGTCCGCACCTCCACCGATCTGCGGGCCGCGGCCGACGCCGACCTGGTCATCGAGGTGGTCCCGGAGTCGTACGAGATCAAGCACCAGATCTTCCGGGAGCTGGACGGGATCGTGCGCCCCGAGACGATTCTCGCGACCGGCACGAACGCCCTGTCCGTCACCCGGCTCGCCGCCGACTCGGCGCGGCCGGAGCGGGTGCTCGGGCTGCACTTCTTCAACCCGGCGCCCGCGATGAAGCTGGTCGAGGTGGTCTCCTCGGTGCTGACCGCGCCCGCCGCCGTCGCCGCGGTCACCGATCTCGCGATCGAGCTGGGCAAGGAGCCCGTCGCGGTCGGCGACCGGCCCGGGTTCGTCGCGGACGGGCTGCTGTTCGGCTACCTCAACCAGGCTGCCGCGATGTACGAGGCGAAGTACGCCTCCCGCGAGGACATCGACGCCGCGATGCGGCTCGGCTGCGGACTGCCCATGGGCCCGCTCGCCCTGCTCGACCTGATCGGCGTCGACACCGCGCGCACGGTCCTGGAGGCGATGTACGCCGAGTCCCACGACCGCCTGCACGCCCCCGCGCCGATCCTGAAGCAGCTCAGCGAAGCGGGCCTGACCGGCCGTAAGACGGGCCGCGGTTTCTACTCCTACGAGGCCCCCGGCAGCGCGACCGTCGTGCGGGACGCGCTGACCCCGCCGGAGGGCGGGCGGCTCAGCCCCGGCCGTACCGTCCGCTCCGTCGGTGTGGCCGGCTCCGGGACGATGGCGTCCGGTATCGCCGAGGTCTTCGCCAAGGCCGGGTACGACGTGGTCCTCGCCGCCCGCAGCGAGGAGAAGGCGCAGTTCGCCAAGTCCCGTATCGGCAAGTCGCTTTCGCGCTCTGTCGACCGGGGTCGGATGACCGCCGAGGCCGCCGCGCAGACGCTGGAGCGGATCACTCCGGCGGGCTCCTACGACGCGTTCGCCGACGTCGACCTGGCTGTCGAGGCGGTCGCCGAGGACCTGGGGATCAAGCAGCAGTTGTTCGCGACGCTGGACAAGGTCTGCAAGCCGGGCGCGGTGCTGGCCACCACGACCTCGTCGCTGCCGGTCGTCGCGTGCGCCCGCGCCACCTCGCGTCCGCAGGACGTGATCGGCATGCACTTCTTCAACCCCGCGCCGGCGATGAAGCTGGTCGAGGTCGTCCGTACCGTGTTGACGGATGATGACGTCCACTCAACGGTGCACGAGGTCTGCGTCAAGATCAAGAAGCATGCCGTCGACTGCGGTGACCGGGCCGGATTCATCGTCAACGCACTGCTTTTCCCGTACCTCAACAACGCGATCAAGATGGTGCAGGAGCACTACGCGTCCCTTGACGACATCGACGCGGCGATGAAGCTGGGCGGCGGCTACCCGATGGGCCCCTTCGAGCTGTTGGACGTCGTCGGGCTCGATGTGTCCCTGGCGATCGAGAAGGTCCTGCACCGCGAGTTCCGCGACCCGGGCCTGGCTCCGGCACCGCTTCTGGAGCACCTGGTGGCCGCGGGCTGCCTCGGCCGCAAGACGGGCCGCGGCTTCCGCGAATATGCCCGCCGCTGAGCGTCCCGGCGACTGGTTCGAGGCCGACGGGGACTGGGGCGGGCTGCTCGATCCCACCGGAGGACCCCTGCCCGCGAGGGGCGGGGGAAACCCCCGACGTGCACGGCACGCTGCGCACATGCAGTACGTTCGGGTCATGCCCCAGCCCGCCAAGCCCTCACGTACACCAGCCACGCCCGACGCACCGGAAAGTGCCGCGGGCAGTCGCGCCGCCGCCCAGCGCCTCAAGATGCGGCGCGAACTGGCGGCGGCCGCGATGGAGCTGTTCGCGACGAAGGGGTACGAGGCGACCACCGTCGACGAGATCGCGGCCGCGGCCGGGGTCGCGCGCCGGACGTTCTTCCGCCACTTCCGCTCCAAGGAAGAGGCGATCTTCCCGGACCACGACGACACGTTGATCCGGGCCGAGGCGGTGCTCAATGCCGCCCCCGCGCACGAGCACCCGCTCGACACGGTGTGCCGGGGCATCAAGGAAGTCATGCGGATGTACGCGGCGCGGCCGGAGATCTCGGTCGCCCGCTACAAGCTCACGCGCGAGGTGCCCACCCTGCGCGAGGCCGAGATCGCGTCGGTGGCCCGCTACGAGCGGCTGTTCACGCGCTATCTGCTGGGCCACTTCGACGAGCACGCGCACGACGACGACGCCAACGACGACCCGCTGCTCGCCGAGGTCGCCGCCTCGGCCGTGGTCACCGCCCACAACCACGTGCTGCGGCGCTGGCTGCGGGCCGGCGGCCAGGGCGATGTGGAGGCCCAGCTCGACCACGCCTTCGGGATCGTCCGGAAGACGTTCGGCACCGGCATCGGCGCCGGCCGCACCACGACCCCCAAGCCGGCCACCGCCGCGGTCCACCGGGACGGCGAGGTGCTGGTGACGGTCGCCCGCACCGACGCCCCGCTGGACGAGGTCATGCGGACCATCGAAGAGGCGCTGCGGGACCACTGAGCCCCCGCCCCCTGTGTGATGACGGCCACCCTTCGGGGTGGCCGTTTTGGCATGTCAGAGCCCCTTTTCACGCATCTTTCGGACCCCGTTCGATCGATCATCGCTCATTTGTTACGTAAAGATTTCACCTGAGAACAATTCATGGCACTCCGTGCCTTGCGAGGTGACACGCAGTGTCATACCTTGAAGGTGTCCGGGCGGCCGGCGTGCAGAGACCTTTCGTACGTCGGCTGTCCCCGCAACCCACCACTGGGCTGCGCGCCCGGACGCCTGCGTCACAGGCACCCTCCCGCGCCACAAAGCGCTGCCGAAGCTCCACCCCCGCCGAACCGACGGCACCTCTCCCACCACCCTCAGCAGCAGCACCGACGCAACCGTCAGCGCCCCTCCCTCAGGGCGCTCTTCGCCGGAGGCAACACCGTGACCGTGAAGGACATCCTCGCCGCGATCCAGTCGCCGGACTCGACTCCGGCCGACTTCGCCGCCCTGCCGCTCCCCGAGTCGTACCGCGCGATCACCGTGCACAAGGACGAGACGGACATGTTCGCGGGCCTCACCACCCGCGACAAGGACCCCCGCAAGTCGATCCACCTGGACGACGTCCCGGTGCCGGAACTCGGCCCGGGCGAGGCCCTGGTGGCCGTCATGGCATCGAGTGTCAACTACAACTCGGTCTGGACCTCGATCTTCGAGCCGCTGTCGACGTTCGGCTTCCTGGAGCGCTACGGCAAGCTCAGCGAGCTGACCAAGCGGCACGACCTGCCGTACCACATCATCGGCTCCGACCTCGCGGGCGTGGTCCTGCGCACCGGCCCGGGCGTCAACGCCTGGAAGCCCGGCGACGAGGTCGTCGCGCACTGCCTCTCCGTCGAGCTGGAGTCCTCCGACGGGCACAACGACACGATGCTCGACCCCGAGCAGCGGATCTGGGGCTTCGAGACCAACTTCGGCGGGCTCGCCGAGATCGCGCTCGTCAAGTCCAACCAGTTGATGCCGAAGCCGGACCACCTGTCGTGGGAGGAGGCGGCGGCCCCCGGGCTCGTCAACTCCACCGCCTACCGGCAGTTGGTCTCCCGCAACGGCGCCGGCATGAAGCAGGGCGACAACGTCCTCATCTGGGGCGCGAGCGGCGGACTCGGCTCGTACGCCACGCAGTTCGCGCTCGCGGGCGGCGCCAACCCGATCTGTGTCGTGTCCTCGCCCCAGAAGGCCGACATCTGCCGGGCGATGGGCGCCGAGGCGATCATCGACCGCACCGCCGAGGACTACAAGTTCTGGAAGGACGAGCACAACCAGGACCCGCGCGAGTGGAAGCGGTTCGGCAAGCGCATCCGTGAACTCACCGGCGGCGAGGACGTGGACATCGTCTTCGAGCACCCCGGCCGCGAGACCTTCGGCGCAAGCGTCTACGTCACCCGCAAGGGCGGCACGATCGTCACCTGCGCCTCGACCTCCGGGTTCAACCACGAGTACGACAACCGCTACCTGTGGATGTCCCTGAAGCGGATCATCGGCTCGCACTTCGCCAACTACCGCGAGGCCTGGGAGGCCAACCGGCTGGTCGCCAAGGGCAAGATCCACCCGACGCTGTCCAAGGTGTACTCCCTGGAGGAGACCGGCCAGGCCGCCTACGACGTCCACCGCAACCTGCACCAGGGCAAGGTCGGCGTTCTGTGCCTCGCCCCCGAGGAAGGCCTCGGTGTGCGCGACGAGGAGAAGCGCGCCCAGCACATCGACGCCATCAACCGCTTCCGGAACATCTGAGGTCACGTAGATGACTGAGCGTCAGAAAGACCAGCCGTGGCTGATGCGCACGTACGCCGGTCACTCCACGGCCGAGGCGTCCAACGAGCTGTACCGGCGCAACCTCGCCAAGGGCCAGACCGGTCTGTCGGTCGCTTTCGACCTGCCGACGCAGACCGGTTACGACTCCGACCACATCCTCGCCCGCGGTGAGGTCGGCCGGGTCGGCGTTCCGGTGGCCCATGTCGGGGACATGCGGCGGCTGTTCCAGGACATCCCCCTGGACCAGATGAACACCTCGATGACGATCAACGCCACCGCCATGTGGCTGCTGGCGCTCTATCAGGTCGTCGCCGAGGAGCAGGGCGTCGACATCACCCAGCTCCAGGGGACGACGCAGAACGACATCGTCAAGGAGTACCTGTCGCGGGGCACGCACGTGTTCCCGCCGGTTCCCTCGCTCCGGCTGACGACCGACATGATCTGCTACACGGTCAACCACATCCCCAAGTGGAACCCGATCAACATCTGCAGCTACCACCTGCAGGAGGCCGGGGCCACGCCGGTCCAGGAGATCGCCTACGCGATGTCCACCGCGATCGCCGTCCTGGACGCGGTGTTCGCGTCCGGCCAGATCCCCGAGGACCGCAAGGGCGATGTCGTCGCCCGCATCTCCTTCTTCGTGAACGCGGGCGTCCGCTTCATCGAGGAGATGTGCAAGATGCGGGCGTTCGGCCGCATCTGGGACAAGATCACACGCGAGCGCTACGGCATCGAGGACCCGAAGCAGCGCCGCTTCCGCTACGGCGTCCAGGTCAACTCCCTGGGGCTGACGGAGGCGCAGCCGGAGAACAACGTCCAGCGGATCGTGCTGGAGATGCTGGCCGTGACGCTGTCGAAGGACGCACGCGCGCGTGCCGTCCAACTCCCGGCGTGGAACGAGGCGTTGGGGCTCCCCCGTCCCTGGGACCAGCAGTGGTCGCTGCGTATCCAGCAGGTGCTGGCGCACGAGAGCGACCTGCTGGAGTACGCGGACATCTTCGACGGCTCGCACGTGATCGAGGCGAAGGTGGCCGCCCTGGTCGAGGAGTCCCTCGCCGAGATCGACCGCATCCAGGAGATGGGTGGTGCGATGGCCGCCGTCGAGTCCGGCTATCTCAAGTCGCAGCTCGTCTCCTCGCACGCGGAGCGCCGAGGCCGTATCGAGTCCGGTCAGGAGAAGATCGTCGGCGTCAACATCTACAACACGACCGAGCCCAACCCCCTGACCGCCGACCTCGACACGGCGATCCACACGGTCGATCCGGCCGTCGAGGCACGGGTCGTCGAGTCGTTGCGGCGCTGGCGGGACACGCGCTACCAGCCGCCCTTCAACCACCCGCGCCCGTGCAAGGCGCTGGAGCGGCTGAAGGAGGCCGCCAAGGGCACCGACAACCTCATGGAGGCCACCCTGGAGTGCGCCCGCGCCGGTGTCACCACCGGCGAGTGGGCCGGGGCCCTGCGCGAGGTGTTCGGCGAGTTCCGGGCGCCCACGGGCGTCTCGTCGGCGCCGGTCGCGGTGCCCGCCGAGGAGGGCTCGGCGATGGCCGGGGTCCGCCGCAAGGTCGATGTGACGGCGCGGGACATGGGCGTCGGCAAGCTGCGCTTCCTGGTCGGCAAGCCGGGCCTGGACGGGCACTCCAACGGCGCCGAACAGATCGCCGTACGCGCGCGTGACGCCGGCTTCGAGGTGGTCTACCAGGGCATCCGGCTGACCCCGGAGCAGATCGTGGACGCGGCTCTCGCGGAGGACGTGCACGCGGTCGGCCTGTCGATTCTGTCCGGCTCGCACGCCCAACTGGTGCCGGATGTCCTCGAACGGCTCCGTGTGGCCGGTGCCACAGACATACCTGTCATCGCCGGTGGGATCATCCCCAATGGCGACGCCGAGCAGCTCAGAGCTGCTGGGGTGGCCGCGGTCTTCACCCCGAAGGACTTCGACATCACCGGAATCATCGGCCGCATCGTCGACGAGATCCGGAAAGCGAACAAGCTCGACCCCCTGGAGGTCCCCGCATGACCACGCCCGCCCCCGTGAACCGGCTCCGTCCGCGACGCTCCTGTCTCGCGGTCCCCGGGAGCAACCCGCGCTTCCTGGAGAAGGCGCAGGGCCTCCCGGCCGACCAGGTCTTCCTGGACCTGGAGGACGCGTGCGCGCCGCTGGCCAAGCCCGAGGCGCGGCACACCATCGTCAAGTTCCTCAACGAGGGCGACTGGACGGGCAAGACGCGGGTCGTGCGCGTCAACGACTGGACCACCGAGTGGACGTACCGCGATGTCGTCACGGTCGTCGAGGGCGCGGGCCAGAACCTCGACTGCATCATGCTGCCGAAGGTGCAGACGGCCCAGCAGGTCGTCGCCCTGGACCTGCTGCTGACGCAGATCGAGAAGACGATGGGCTTCGAGGTCGGCAAGATCGGCATCGAGGCGCAGATCGAGAACGCGCAGGGCCTCAACAACGTCAACGAGATCGCGACGGCCTCCCAGCGCGTCGAGACGATCATCTTCGGCCCGGCCGACTTCATGGCGTCGATCAACATGAAGTCCCTCGTGGTGGGCGAGCAGCCGCCCGGCTACCCGGCGGACGCCTACCACTACATCCTGATGAAGATCCTGATGGCCGCCCGTGCCAACAACCTCCAGGCGATCGACGGCCCCTACCTCCAGATCCGCAACATCGACGGCTACCGCGCGGTCGCCCAGCGCGCCGCCGCGCTCGGTTTCGACGGCAAGTGGGTGCTGCACCCGGGCCAGGTCGAGGCGTCCAACGAGATCTTCTCGCCGTCCCAAGAAGACTTCGACCACGCCGAGTTGATCCTGGACGCGTACGACTACTACACGTCCGAGGCCGGCGGCAAGAAGGGCTCGGCGATGCTCGGCGACGAGATGATCGACGAGGCCAGCCGCAAGATGGCGCTGGTCATCTCGGGCAAGGGCCGGGCCGCCGGCATGGAGCGCACCAGCAAGTTCGAAGCCCCGGAGGCCTGAGCACCATGCAGTTCGGACGCACCTACGAGGAGTTCGAGGTCGGCGCGGTCTACAAGCACTGGCCCGGGAAGACGGTCACGGAGTACGACGACCACCTCTTCTGTCTCCTGACGATGAACCACCACCCGCTCCACATGGACGCCAACTACGCCGAGAACACCACGGACTTCGGCAAGAACGTGGTGGTCGGCAACTACATCTACTCGCTGCTCCTTGGCATGTCGGTGCCGGACGTGTCGGGCAAGGCGATCGCCAACCTGGAAGTGGAGTCGCTGAAGCACGTGGCGCCGACCTTCCACGGCGACACGATCTACGGCGAGACGACGGTCCTCGACAAGACGCCGTCGAAGTCGAAGAACGACCGCGGGATCGTCTACGTCGAGACCAAGGGCTACAAGCAGGACGGCACGCTGGTCTGTGTGTTCCGCCGCAAGGTGATGGTGCCGACCGAGACGTACATCAAGGAGCGCGGCGGCGAGCAGCCCGGCCGCCCGGAGCTGAAGCAGACGGAGAAGTAGCCATGGCGCGACTCGCCCAGACCGCCGGTCTCACCGACATCCAGCGGGAGATCCTCTCCACCGTCCGCGACTTCGTGGACAAGGAGATCATCCCGGTCGCCACCGAGCTGGAGCACCGCGACGAGTATCCGCAAGCGATCGTCGACGGGCTCAAGGAGTTGGGCCTGTTCGGTCTGATGATCCCGGAGGAGTACGGCGGCCTGGGCGAGTCGTTGCTGACGTACGCCCTGTGCGTGGAGGAGATCGCGCGCGGCTGGATGTCGGTGTCCGGGATCATCAACACCCACTTCATCGTCGCCTACATGCTCAAGCAGCACGGCACGCAGGAGCAGAAGGACCACTTCCTGCCGCGCATGGCGGCCGGTGACATCCGGGGCGCGTTCTCGATGTCGGAGCCCGCGCTCGGTTCGGACGTCTCGGCGATCACGTCCAAGGCGGTCAAGGACGGTGACGAGTACGTCCTGAACGGTCAGAAGATGTGGCTGACGAACGGCGGCACGTCGTCGCTCGTCGCCGTCCTGGTGCGCAGTGACGAAGGACACCCGGAGGGCACCGCGCCCCACAAGTCGATGACGACCTTCCTGGTCGAGAAGGAGCCCGGCTTCGGTGAGGTCCGGCCCGGACTCACCATCCCCGGGAAGATCGACAAGATGGGCTACAAGGGCGTCGACACCACCGAGTTGATCATGGACGGCCTGCGCATTCCGGCCGATCGGGTACTCGGCGGCGAGACCGGCCGAGGTTTTTACCAAATGATGGACGGAGTCGAGGTCGGCCGCGTCAATGTGGCGGCGCGTGGCTGCGGCGTCGCTCAGCGTGCCTTCGAGCTGGGCGTCTCCTACGCGCAGCAGCGCCACACGTTCGGCAAGCCGATCGCCCAGCACCAGGCGATCCAGTTCAAGCTGGCGGAGATGGCTACCAAGGTCGAGGCCGCCCATGCGATGATGGTCAATGCGGCACGCAAAAAGGACTCCGGGGAACGAAACGACCTTGAGGCAGGGATGGCGAAGTACCTCGCCTCCGAGTACTGCAAGGAGGTCGTGGAGGACGCCTTCCGGATCCACGGGGGATACGGGTTCTCCAAGGAGTACGAGATCGAACGCCTTTACCGCGAGGCGCCGATGCTGCTGATCGGCGAAGGTACCGCCGAGATCCAGAAAATGATCATCGGGCGCAGGTTGCTCGAAGAGTATCGATTCCAGGGCTGATTGTCCGTTTCGGGGTGTTTTCTTCGAGAAGAAGATCACACCCCGTCAACGTGCTTCGGCCGCCGACTCGACTTACTGGCTTAGCCAGTTGTGGCCCACGACCGGTACGATCCCGGGAAAGCCGCCGTCCCCCGTTACAGTGCGGCATCATCCGCTACGAAGGTCATCCATGCCCCACAGCCAAACCTCTGCACCACGCGACAGCCTGGCAGGCGTACGCCTCGCGCGCGGAGCATCGCCGTGGCTCCTGCCGACCGTCGCCACCGCAGCCCTCAGCCTGGTCCGTGCGCGCAAGTCCGGCGCCGCCAAGGCCGTGGCCGTACCCGCCACCGCGCTCGCGGCGGGCATGCTGTGGTTCTTCCGCGACCCCGAGCGCGAGATCACCCGGGGCCGGGTCATCTCGCCCGCCGACGGTGTGGTGCAGAGCATCATGCCGTGGAAGGACGGTCGCACCCGCGTCGCCATCTTCATGAGCCCGCTGAACGTCCACGTCAACCGCGCGCCGCTCTCCGGCACGGTGACGTCGGTCGAGCACATCCCGGGCGGTTTCGTTCCCGCGTTCAACAAGGAGAGCGAGAACAACGAGCGGGTCGTCTGGCACTTCGACACCGAGCTCGGTGACATCGAGATGATCCAGATCGCCGGCGCCGTCGCCCGCCGCATCGTCCCCTACATCCCCCAGGGCACGAAGGTCGAGCAGGGCGAGCGCATCGGTCTGATCCGCTTCGGTTCGCGCGTCGACATCTACCTCCCCGAGGGTGTCGAGGTGGACCTGGAGGTCGGCCAGAAGACGGTGGCTGGGGTGACTCGCATTGACCGTGATTGATCCGGAGACCCAGGCGGGCTGGGTGCCCGAGGCCGACGAGGTGGACGACGAGGAGGAGATGCCCCTTTCTCTCCGCCTCTCAATAGCGGACACCCTCACCCTCGGCAACGCCACCTGCGGCTTCATGGCGGTGTACTTCACCACCACCGGCATCCTGATCCCGCACCTGACGGGCAACGACGAATCGACCGGCATGGCCCGCCACAGCGCGGCCACCGCGGTCATCCTGATGCTGTGCGCGGCGGTCTTCGACCTCTTCGACGGCCTCGTCGCCCGCAAGCTGCGCTCCTCCCCCATGGGCGCCGAGCTGGACAACCTGTCGGACCTGATCAGCTTCGGCCTCGCACCGGCGTACTTCGTCCTCGTCTACGGCATGGTCGCGGACGACGCGCACCAGAGAGTGGCGGCGGTCGGGGCAATCGTGGTGCTCCTGGCCGTGGTGCTCAGACTGGCGCGCTTCTCCTGCGTGACCCCGCCGAACGGCATGTTCCAGGGCATGCCCTCCCCGTTCGGCGCCCTGACTGTGGTCTCCATCGTGCTCCTGGAGCTGCCCTTCGTGGCGACGCTCCTGGCGATCCTGGGCACCGCCTGGCTCATGGTGAGCCGGGTCGAGTACCCGAAGCCGCGGGGCCGCCTCGCGGTGGCGATGCTGTCCTGGATCGTGCTCGGTGTGGGCCTCCTGGCGGCCTGGGCCTTCGACGCCCCGGGCGGCCAGTTGCTCCTCCAGACCGGCTGCGCGCTGCAACTGGTGACGGGCGCGGTCATCCCGCTCTTCGCCACGGCCCGCCGGGTGAACAACTTCCGCGACAACCGGCGCGAGGCGCGAGCGGCGCAGTCGTAGCGGTCGTAGCGCTCCTGGTAGACAGAACGAAGGGCCCCGAGCCACTTGGCTCGGGGCCCTTCGGCGTTCCTCGGGCGGGACTGTCTCAGATCAGGAAGTCGCGGGCGATGTTCTCCGCCACCCGCTCCAGGATCGGTCCCGCGTCCGCGATGCACTTGACGACGTCCGGTTCGACCGAGGTGAGCGGGTACGCGCGGCGGATGCCGGCGTGGCCGAGGTCCTGCGGGGGCAGGGCGAGGCGGCCGCAGACGGCGACGACCTCCTTGCCCTCCGCACGGGCCGCCGCGGCGACACCGGCCGGGGCCTTGCCGTGCAGGGTCTGCTCGTCGAGGGAGCCCTCGCCGGTGATGACCAGCGTGGCGCCCTCCAGGGCGGCGGAGAAGCCCAGGACGTCGAGCATGACCTCGATGCCGGGGCGGAAGCGGGCGCCGAGGAGCAGCGCGCCGTAGCCGATGCCGCCCGCCGCGCCGGCGCCGGGTGCGGCGGCGTACTCGGCGGCCCGGGTGCCGATCGACTCCTCCAGGACCTTCGCGTAGTGGCCGAGGGCGGCGTCGAGGGCGTCCACGTCGTCCGGTGCGGCGCCCTTCTGGGGGCCGTAGACCGCCGGGGCGCCCTTGGGGCCGGTGAGCGGGTTGTCGACGTCGCTCGCGAGGACGAGGTCGACGGAGGCGAGGCGCGGGTCCAGGCCGGAGAGGTCGGCCGAGGCCAGGTCGATCAGAGCGCCGCCGCCCGGGGGCACCGGTTCGCCGTCCGCGGCCAGGAAGCGGGCGCCGAGCGCGGACAGCATCCCCGCGCCGCCGTCCGTCGTGGCACTGCCGCCGACCCCGAACACGATCGTGCGGGCACCCGCGTCCAGGGCCGCCCGCAGCAGCTCGCCGGAGCCGTACGTCGAGGAGGTGAGCGGGGCGAAGACGCCCTTGGGCAGTCGTTGCAGACCGCTCGCCTCGGCCATCTCCACGACGGCCGTGTCGCCGCGCACCGCGAAGGCCGCGCTGACCTCGTCACCGAGCGGACCCGCGACCCGGGTCTCCCGTCTCGTGAACCCGGCCGCGACGGCCGCGTCCACGGTCCCGTCGCCGCCGTCGGCGACCGGCATCGCCGCGACCTCCAGCTCGGGCACGACCCGGCGCAGCCCCGCCGTCACCCGCTCGGCCACCTGCACGGCCGTCAGCGACCCCTTGAACTTGTCCGCGGCGATGAGCACCCTGTGGGTGCCCCTCCGCGCAGCGTCCACCACCTTGCGATCCCCTTGCTCTACGGGCCCCACACACTTCAGGGCCAGTCGCGCCGCTGCGACCTTAACCGGCGGACGCCCCCGCCGTCATGCCCGGACCGAACGCTGGGACCGGTCTGAGTACCCGCTGTGCCGCTGCCGGGCCCGGAATCGGGTACACCGGAGACATGACCCCTGTGGGCACTGACCCGGCGCTCGCGGACCGCATTCTCGGGGGCTGGCTGGGCCGGATCGCGGGCAACATGCTCGGCAAGCCGGTCGAGCAGGGCGACCTGTGGACGCGCGACCGCATCGACCGCTATCTGCGGCGGGCCGCCGCCCTGCCGCTGACCGACTATCTGCCGGAGCCGGCCGGCGAGGACGACGGCTTCGAGCTGCGCCCCGAGTGGCAGCGGTGCGTGCGCGGCCGTATCCACGGCAGTTGCCGTGACGACGACGTCGACTACGCCATCCTCGGCCTCGACCTGCTGGAGACCCACGGCTTCGGCTTCAGCACCGAGCAGGTCGGCGAGCTGTGGCTGCTGCGGCTGCCATATCTGCAGACGTTCACGGCCGAGCGGGCCGCCTACCGCAACCTCGCGGGCGGCCTCAAACCACCGCTGACGGCGACGTACGACAACCCCTACCAGGAGTGGATCGGTGCCCTGATCCGCGCCGACATCTACGGCTGGACCAGCCCGGGCGTGCCGCGCCGGGCGGCTCAACTGGCGCGCCGGGACGCGGTGTTGTCGCACACCGGGAACGGTGTCTACGGCGCGATGTGGGCCGCCGCCCTGGTCGCGGCGGCGTTCACCGCGCCGACCGTGCGGCACGCGCTGGACACGGCGCTGACCGTGATCCCGCCGGGCTGCCGCCTCGCCCGCACCGTGCGCCGGGTGCTCACGCTGCACGAGACCCGGATGAGCTGGGAGGACACCCTGGCCACGGTGTCGGAGGAGACGGCGGGGCTCGGCTGGATCCACACGATCCCGAACGCGGCCGTCCTCACGGCCGGACTCCTGTACGGCGACGGCGACTTCACCCGCAGCATCACGCTCACCGTGCGTGGCGGCCTGGACACCGACTCGAACGGCGCGACCGCCGGTTCGGTCGCCGGGGTGCTGACCGGGGCGGAGGCGATCCCGGGCCAGTGGAAGGACCCGCTGGAGGACACCGTGCGCAGTGCGGTGTTCGGTTTCGACGGGGCGCGGATCAGTGAACTGGCGGAGCGGACCGCGCGACTGGCGGGATCCGCGGCCGAGGAAGCGGCCGCGCCGTCTGGTTACCCTTCCTGAATGACCACCACGCCAGACTTCGACGCCTATCTCGCGGGTCTCCCCCGCATCCTCGCCGGGGCCGCCGCCCTGTTCCGGGACGCCGAGGGACGCGTCCTGCTCGTCGAGCCCAACTACCGTGAGGGCTGGGCCCTTCCGGGCGGCACGATCGAATCGGACGACGGCGAGACCCCACGCCAGGGTGCGCGCCGCGAAACCCTGGAGGAGATCGGCCTCGACATCGAACTCGGCAGGCTCCTCGCCGTCGACTGGGTCCACTGGGCGGGCCGGCAGCCGCTGGTGGCCTACCTCTACGACGGCGGAGTCCTCACCGAGAACGACCTCAAGTCGATCCGACTCCAGGAGGAGGAACTGCTGTCCTGGCGCCTCGTCCCGCGCGAGGAACTCACCGAGTACCTGCGGGGTTCGCTGGGACTCCGAGTCCTGGCCGCACTCGATGTGCTGGACGAGGGGTCGGGGACGGCGGAACTGGAGAACGGTCGGCGGGTGGGGTGAGGCCGGGGCTGGGGCCGGGTGCCCGGAGGGGCACAGATACCTTGGCCATGGGCCGGACGGTAACACCAGGTGCCGGCGCCGCGATATCCGCTCGCCGCCCCCGCCCCCGCCGACCTACCCTCGGCTGCATGAGCAAGCCCCTTGTCGCCCTTCTCAGTGGCGCCGGCATCTCCACCGACTCCGGGATCCCCGACTACCGCGGGCCGAACGGGGTGTGGCGGAAGGATCCCGAGGCCGAGAAGCTCGTGACCTACGACTACTACATGGGCGACCCGGAGATCCGCCGGCAGTCCTGGCAACTGCGGCGCAAGAACCGCACGCTTCAGGCCGAGCCCAACGCCGCGCACCGGGCCGTCGTCGAGCTGGAGAGGTCCGGCGTGCCGGTGCGGGTCATCACGCAGAACGTCGACGGGCTGCACCAGCTCGCCGGTCTGCCCGCCCGCAAGGTGCTCGAACTGCACGGCACCGCAAGGGAGTTCCTCTGCACCGAGTGCCACGCGCGCGGGCCGATGGCGGACGCCCTCGCCCGAGTGGACGCCGGTGAGGACGATCCCGCCTGTCTGGTCTGCGGTGGGATCCTGAAGTCGGCGACCGTGTTCTTCGGTGAGCGGCTCGACCCCGTCGTCCTCGGCGAGGCCGTCGCCATCACCAAGGCCTGCCAGGTGTTCATCGCCGTCGGGAGCAGCCTCCAGGTGCAGCCCGCCGCCGGGCTCGCCGGTGTCGCCGCCGATCACGGGGTCCGGCTGGTGATCGTCAACGCCGAGCCCACGCCCTACGACGACCGCGCCGACGAGGTCGTACGGGAGCCGATCGGCACCGCGCTGCCGAAGCTGCTGCGCACCCTCGTGACCGTCTAGAAAAGCGCCGCCCCGCTCTCGAAGTCCAGCAGCCGCTGCTTGCGGTCGAGGCCGCCGCCGTAGCCCGTGAGGCCGCCGTTCGCGCCGACCACGCGGTGGCAGGGGACGATGATCCCGATGGGGTTCCTGCCGTTGGCGAGGCCGACCGCGCGGGAGGCGCCCGGGTTGCCGAGGGCGTCGGCGAGGTCGCCGTAGGAGCGGGTCTCGCCGTAGGGGATGCGGCGGAGCTGGTCCCAGACCGTGCGCTGGAACTCGGTTCCGTGCAGGCGCAGTTCGAGGGTGAACTCCTTCAACTCACCCGCGAAATAGGCCTGTAGTTGGGCGGTCGCCTCGGCGAAGGGGGTGTCGTCCGGAGTGCCGAAGTTCTCCTCCGGAGGGCGGTGGCGTTGGTCGGTCATGTAGAGGCCGCTCAGGGCGCCGTCGTCGTCGGCGACGAGGGTGAGCGGGCCGTACGGGCTGTCGATCAGCGTGTGGTGCTTCATCGTTTCCGGAGTCCTCATGTCTTCTGCACAACCCTTATACGGGGAGGAAGTTGATCGGGTGGGTGTCCGTCGCCCACAGGTACTGGACCGCGTAGGCTCGCCACGGCCGCCAGGCCGCCGCGCGTGCGGTGAGGGCGGCCGGGGTCGACGGGAGGCCCAACTCCTGGGCGGCGCGGCGGATTCCGAGGTCGGTGGGGAGGAAGGCGTCGGGGTCGCCGAGGGCGCGCATGGCGATGACGTCGACCGTCCAAGGGCCGAAGCCGGGGAGGGAGAGGAGCCGGGCACGCGTGTCCGCCCAGTCACTCTCCACGCCCAAGTGGAGGGTGCCGTCGGCGAGTTGGGCGACGAGGGTGGTGAAGGTGGTGCGGCGGGACTGCGGCATCGCCAACGTGTCAGGGGCCACCGCTGCCAGGGACTCCGGCGACGGGAACAGGTGGGTCAGGCCGCCCTCGGGGTCCTCGACCGGTTCGCCGTGGGCGGTGACCAGACGGGCCGCGTGGGTGCGGGCAGCCGCCGTGGAGACCTGCTGGCCGAGGACGGCCCGTACGGCGAACTCCGCCTCGTCGACCGTGCGCGGGACGCGGCGGCCCGGTGACTTGTCGACCAGCGGCGCCAGCACCGGATCCGTACGCAACTGGTCGTCCACCGCGACCGGATCGGCGTCCAGGTCGAGCATCCGGCGGCAGCGGCTGATCGCCACGGGCAGGTCGCGCAGGTCGCTGAGGGTGAGGCGGCAGGCGATGTGGTCGGACTTCGGGGTGAGCGAGGCGATGCCGTGGCCGTAGGGGAGGCGGAGGGTCCGGCGGTAGGCGCCGTCGCGCCACTCCTCGACGCCCGGTACGGCGGTGGCCGCCAGGTGGCCGAAGAGGTTGTCGGGGGTGAGAGGGGCGCGGAACGGCAGGCGGAGGGTGAGAGTGCCGGGGGTGAGGACGGTCGTCCTCGGGCGCCTGGTGCGTAGTTCGCTCGGGGAGAGGGCGAAGACCTCGCGCACGGTGTCGTTGAAGGTGCGGATCGAGGAGAAGCCGGCGGCGAAGGCGATCTCCGCCATCGGGAGCGCGGTCGTCTCGATCAACAGCCGTGCCGTCTGGGCGCGTTGGGCCCGGGCCAGGGCGAGGGGACCCGCGCCGAGTTCGGCGAGGAGCTGGCGTTCGATCTGCCGGGTGCTGTAGCCGAGGCGGGCGGCGAGACCGGGGACGCCCTCGCGGTCCACCGTGCCGTCGGCGATCAGGCGCATCGCGCGGGCCACCAGGTCGGCCCGCTGGTTCCACTCCGGGGAGCCGGGGCTGGTGTCGGGACGGCAGCGCTTGCAGGCCCGGAACCCCGCCTGCTGGCAGGCCGCCGCGCTCGGGTAGAACGTCATGTTCTCCGGCTTGGGCGGTACGACCGGGCAGCTCGGCCGGCAGTAGATGCGGGTGGTCGTGACGGCGGTGAAGAACCAGCCGTCGAAGCGCGCGTCCTTGGACTGGACGGCGCGTACGCAGCGCTCCGTGTCGGTGTGCATCCCGTTCTGCATACGTCCAGCATCCGATACGGCGTGGACCGGGGCTGGCGGGAATCCGACATCGACCTCGCGTGGCCTGCCGCCGGACGCGAGCCACGCCCTCACTTAACCATTGGTGGTGTCGCGCCCGGCTTTGTAGCGTCGACCTCCGTGGCCCAGACTCCCCCCTCGGTGAACACCGCCGATTCCCTTCCGGCCCGCCTCGACGCGGCCCGGAGCGACTACGAAGCCCTCCTCGCGAAGGCCCTGTCGCTCGACCTGACCCGCGGCAAGCCCTCGGCGCGGCAGCTCGACCTGTCCGCCGCACTGCTCTCGCTGCCCGGTGACCGCCACACCTCCGCCGACGGCACGGACTGCCGCAACTACGGTGGCGCGGACGGGCTGTTGGAGCTCCGGGAGATCTTCGCCGGGTTCCTCCAGGTGCCGGCCGGGCAGTTGCTCGCCGTGGGCAACTCCAGCCTGGAGCTGATGCACGACTGCCTGGTGCACGCGCTGCTCGGCACCCTTCCCGGGGCGGCCCGCCGCTGGGCGGACGAGGAGCGGGTCGCGTTCCTGTGCCCGGTCCCGGGCTACGACCGGCACTTCGCGCTGTGCGAGCGGTTCGGCATCGAGATGATCCCGGTGCCGATGACGGCAGAAGGCCCCGACATGGACGTCGTGGAGCGGCTCGTCGCCGAGGACTCGGCGGTCAAGGGCATCTGGTGCGTGCCCAAGTACAGCAATCCGGACGGGACTTGCTACAGCGACGAGGTGGTACGGCGGCTCGCCGCGATGCCGGCCGCGGCGCCCGACTTCCGGATCTTCTGGGACAACGCCTACGCCGTGCACCATCTCACCGACGAGGAGGCGGAGATCACCGACCTGCTCACGGCGTGCGCCGAACACGGCACTCCCGACCGGGCGTTCGTCTTCGGGTCCACCTCGAAGATCACGCTGGCCGGTGCGGGCGTGGCCTTCTTCGGCTCCTCCCCCGCCAACGTGGCCTGGCTGCGCGGATACAGCGCCAAGCGCTCCATCGGACCCGACAAGATCAACCAACTGCGGCACGCCATGTTCCTGGGCGACGCCGACGGGGTGCGCGCCCATATGCGGCGGCATCGTGAGCTGCTGCGGCCCAAGTTCGACACCGTGCTGCGCATCCTCGCCGAGCGGCTGGGAGACACCGGTCTCGCCACCTGGTCCTCGCCCCGGGGCGGCTACTTCATCACCCTCGACGTCCCCGACGGCTGCGCCCGCGAGGTGGTGCGGCGCGCGGCGGACGCCGGTCTCGCGCTGACACCGGCGGGCGCCACGCACCCGTACGGCGACGATCCCAGGGACCGTACGATCCGCATCGTTCCGTCCTTCCCGCCCCTCTCGGAGATCGAGACGATCATCGACGGGGTGGCCACGTGCGTACGGCTGGTGGGCTACGAAAAGCTTGTGAACGACGGGAGTTGACCCGGTTCGGGGACCGCACACCCCACGCTTCCCAGGTGTGCGGTACCTCACGCCCCGGTTACAAATCTCTCAACCTCTGGTTGCGGGGCGGTGAGCAGTCCACCATGGGCACATGACCCTGGCCGAGCGAGCCATGCAACGACTGGAGGGCTGGCGCGACCTCAGCGCGGTCCCGGCCAGTTGTGGTACCGGGCGGGCGCTGCGGTCCGCCCAGAGCGAGATCGTGCATTTCCACTCCGATCACGATGTGGACCTGCATCTCACGGTCGGGGCCATCCTCCGGTTCCACAGTGACCTCAGTGAGTCGACCGCGATCCGGATCATCCCGGGCTCCCGCTGGGTGACCGTGCACCTGGACTGCGAGACGGATGTCGACCTGCTGCTGAGCCTGGTCAGCGTCGCCCTCAAGGCACATGCGGGCGGGCCCCCTCCCGGGAGCCCGCCCGTGACCGGCTGCAACTTCCACCGGGTGACACTGGTGCCGCGCGACGGCGACTAGAGACCGCCCCGAAGGCGCCGTTCCCTGGAAGCGTTTCTAGAAGACCGCCGCCGTGTCGTCCTCGCCCGCCTCCAGCAGGGTGGCCGCCGCCCCGACGATGCGCGGATCGGGGCTGCCGACGACCTCCTCGTCCTTGTCGGCGTAGTCGAAGCGGGCCAGCACGCTGCGCATGGCCTCGACCCGGGCCCGCTTCTTGTCGTTGCTCTTCACCACGGTCCAGGGCGCCTGCTCGGTGTCGGTCTCCCGGAACATGGCGACCTTGGCGGCCGTGTAGTCGTCCCAGCGGTCCAGCGAGGCCAGATCCATCGGGCTGAGCTTCCACTGCCGTACGGGATCCACCTGGCGGATCGTGAAACGGGTGCGCTGTTCACCCTGTGAGACGGAGAACCAGAACTTGATCAGGTCGATGCCGTCGTCCGCCAGCATCCGCTCGAACAGCGGGGCCTGGCGCATGAAACGGCGGTACTCGTCCTCAGAGCAGAACCCCATCACGCGCTCCACGCCGGCCCGGTTGTACCAGGACCGGTCGAAGAGCACGATCTCGCCCGCGGTCGGCAAGTGCTGGACATAACGCTGGAAGTACCACTGACCGCTCTCGCGCTCGCTCGGCTTCTCCAGCGCCACCACACGGGCACCACGCGGGTTCAGATGCTCGGTGAACCGCTTGATCGTGCCGCCCTTGCCGGCCGCGTCCCGCCCCTCGCAGACGATGACGAGCCGACGGCCGGTCTCCTTGATCCAGCGTTGCAGCTTCAGCAGTTCGATCTGCTGGAGCCGCTTGTGCCAGTCGTACTCCTTGCGCTCCATGCGCTGTTCGTACGGGTAGTTCTCGCGCCAGGTGTCCACCGGGCTGCCGTCGGGCCGGATCAGCACCGGGTCGTCCTGGTCCGTGTAGTCGACGCGCAGCCCCGACAACAGCTCGGTCATCCCGGCCTCCTCTCGATTCGTTCAGTGATCAACGCTGCTCAGTGGAACTGCGGCACGATGAGATATATGCCGTAGGCCACGACAGCCGCACAGGCGACAAAGCACAACCCCGCCTGGGCGATCCCGAGGGTGTGCGTGCCGCCGTCCTGTTCCCGGGCGGTCTCGGCCTGGGCCAGGCCGAGCACCCCCAGCGCGAAGACGACGACCACACCGACGGTCACTCCGACACTCACCCCGAAGACCTCACCGAGGGCGTTCCAGTCCACGCTCATCGCTCGACTCCCTTGATTCAGGCGGCCGTACGGACGTCCTTGGACGCCTCGCCGCGGATGACGACCTCGTGGGTCTCGTTGACGTTGTCGGCGTGCACCGGGTT
The DNA here is from genome assembly GCF_040605995.1 of Streptomyces sp. NPDC005492. Taxonomy (NCBI): domain Bacteria; kingdom Bacillati; phylum Actinomycetota; class Actinomycetes; order Kitasatosporales; family Streptomycetaceae; genus Streptomyces; species Streptomyces sp. NPDC005492. The sequence continues at coordinate 92,606 of NZ_JBEXDX010000023.1, read as the reverse complement.
ACGGCGCGAGGCGATCACGATGAACGCGGCCACGGCGGCGGCGATCAGGGCGATCAGGGCCGTACCGAGGTTCCCGCCGTGCTTGACGACGGTCGCGGACACACCGCCGACGAAGGCGGCCGCCGGGAGGGTGACCAGCCAGGCGATGACCATGCGGCCCGCGGTGCCCCAGCGCACCTCCGCGAGGCGCCTGCCGAGGCCCGCGCCCAGGATGCCGCCGGAGCAGACCTGGGTGGTGGAGAGCGCGAAGCCGAGGTGGGCGGAGGTGAGGATCACGGTCGTGGAGGCGGCCTCGGCCGCGAAGCCCTGCGGCGACTGGATGTCGGTGAGGCCCTTGCCCATCGTGCGGATGATGCGCCAGCCGCCGATGTAGGTGCCGAGGCCGATCGCGAGTCCCGCCGAGGCGATGACCCACACCGGCGGACCGGCGTCGTGGCCGAGCGCGCCGGCCGAGATCAGGGTCAGGGTGATGACACCCATCGTCTTCTGGGCGTCGTTCGTGCCGTGCGCGAGGGAGACCAGCGAGGCCGAGGCGATCTGGCCGAGCCGGAAGCCCTTGGTGACCGAGTCCTTGCGGGCCCGGGCGGTGATCTTGTAGGCGAGGTAGGTGGCGAGGAGAGCGGCGATTCCGGCCACCAGCGGGGAGGCGACCGCGGGGATCAGGATCTTCTCGACAACCTTGTCGAAGTGCACCCCGTTGGAGCCCGCGCCGACCCAGACGGCACCGATCAGGCCGCCGAACAGGGCGTGCGAGGAACTGGACGGCAGGCCGACCAGCCAGGTCATGAGGTTCCAGAGGATCGCCCCGACGAGCCCCGCGAAGATCATCCCCGGAGTCACGAGGGTGTCGTCGACGATGCCGCCGGAGATCGTCTTGGCGACTTCCGTGGAGAGGAAGGCGCCGACGATATTGAGAGCCCCGCTGATCAGAACCGCCGTCCGGGGCTTCAGCGCACCGGTGGCGATGGACGTCGCCATCGCGTTGGCGGTGTCGTGGAATCCGTTGGTGAAGTCGAAGGCCAAGGCCGTGACGATGACGACCGCCACGAGGAACGTGATGTGGTCCATCGTTCGATGGAAGCAATCGAAGGCGTACATTCGGCCAAGCCGAAGCCAAATCCAGGCATGGCCCGTTCAACACGGGCGTGCACACACCGCCTTCCGGCCGCCGCTCGCGCTTTCCTCCACTTCATGCGCACACTTCCTTCTTTTTATGGCATGGCCCGGTCAAATCTGCGAAGCTTCCCCCGCGATCACGCGACCGCACCGCGCACCCCCGCGGTCGCTCTCCGGCGCACCCCAGCCGGCCGGGCGACCACCGAGCAGGCCGGAATCCCGGCCGCCGCAGAAGGAGTTCCGTGTGAGATCGACCCCCCACAAGGCTCTCGCCGCCGGCGTCTTCGCCGTCGCCGCGCTGGCCGCCCTCTCGCTCCCCGTCGGTCCCGCCGCCGCGGCACCGGCCGCGGCTCCCGTGGCCGCCGCCTGCACCCCGGCGCAGGTGGTCGCCAACGGCGGCTTCGAGAGCGGCACTTCGTCCTGGACGCAGTCCTCGACCAGTGTCATCACCAGCCGCACCGGGCAGAGCGCCCACGGCGGCACCAGCTTCGCCTGGCTGGACGGCACCGGCTCCACACACACCGACACGCTGAGCCAGAGCGTCACCATCCCGTCCGGGTGCAGCAGCGCCAGCCTCACCTTCTGGCTGCACATCGACACGGGCGAGACGACCTCGTCCACCGCGTACGACAAGCTCACGGCGAAGATCGGCAGCACGACGCTGGCCACGTACTCGAACCTGAACAAGGCCACCGGCTACGTCCAGAAGACGTTCGACGTGTCGGCGTTCGCCGGGCAGACCGTGAGCCTCGCCTTCACCGGTACGGAGGACTCCAGCCTCCAGACGAGCTTCGTGCTGGACGACATCGCCCTCAACACCTCGGGCGACACGGCTCCGCCCGCCGACTCGACGCGCACTCCGGCCGCCCCGGCGTACACCGTCAGTCTGAGCAGCAACACCGCGGGCACGGTCTGGACCGGCCACGAGAGCACGACCTTCACCAACGCCTCGGCGACCCCGCTCACCGAGGTCTACCTGCGGCTGTGGGACAACTACCACGGCACCTGCTCCGCGCCGCCGATCACGGTCACCAATGTCACCGGCGGCACCGCGGGCGCCCTCTCGGTCGCCTGCACGGCCCTCCAGATCGCGCTGCCGACCCCGCTCGCGCAGGGTCAATCCACCACGATCGGCTTCGACTTGGGGATCACCGTCCCCAGCGGCGCCGACCGGTTCGGCTACGACGGCGCGTTCAGCATGATCGGCAACGCGCTGCCGGTCCTCGCGATCAAGGACGGCTCGGGCTGGCACCTGGACCCGTACACGAACAACGGCGAGTCCTTCTACTCCCTGGCCGCCGACTTCAAGGTGACCCTCGACCACCCGACCACCCTGTCGGTCCCGGCCACCGGCACCTCGGTCGACACCCCCGGCAGCAGCGGCCGCACGGTCACCACGGCCACCGCGTCCAAGGTCCGCGACTTCGCGTGGGCGGCCGGTCCGTTCACCAAGATCTCCGGTACGTCGACGGCGGGCACCCCGATCAACATCTACTCGGTCACCGGCATCAGTTCGGCCAACGCCCAGTCCATGCTCAGCACCGCCAAGTCCGCGGTGGACGCCCACGCGGGCCGCTTCGGCGCCTATCCGTACGGCGAGTTGGACGCCGTCATCGACAACAACTTCTGGTTCGGCGGCATGGAGTACCCCGGCTTCGTCCTCGACCTGGTCAGCACCACGGCGCTCACCCATGAGATCGGCCACCAGTGGTTCTACGGCATCGTCGGCGACGACGAGTACAACAGCCCCTGGTTGGACGAGGCGTTCACCGACTACGCCACCGACCTGGCCCAGGGACTGACCGGCACCAACTGCTGGAACAACGTCTCCTGGGCGTCCTCCGCCGAGAACATCACCAACTCGATGGCCTACTGGGACGCCCACTCCTCCCGCTACTCCACCGTCGTCTACGGCTACGGCAAGTGCGCCCTGCACGATCTGCGCCGCACCCTGGGTGACACCGTGATGGCCAAACTCCTGAAGGACTACGCCACTTCACACTGGTACGGCGTCTCGACCACGGCCGAGTTCAAGGCGGCGGCCCAGGCCACCACGACCACGGACCTGACGTCGTTCTGGACCACGCACCGGATCGTCGGCTGACCGAACGGGGCCGCCGCGGTGAACGCCTTCCGGCGTTTCCCGCGGCGGGCCTCCGACCGGCCCTAGTGGTACCGGTGCCAGCCCACCCGAGCCAGCAAGGGCGTCAACGCGTCCACGCTCACGGCGAAGCCGCCGCGCGCAGCCGGTGCCCGGTCACTGGCACAGAGCAGGCCGATGACCTCGCCGAGGTCGTTGAGGAGCGGTGCCCCGGCCTGCTCCGGAGTCGGCCGCAGGGTAGTCCTGACGAGGCGGAGTTGTCGCTCCGGAACGTTCTCCAGGCCGTCGACGGCCGCGGTCAGGAGTGAGCCGGGCCTGTCCGAGACGGCCACCGATGCGGAGCCGTGGACCACCGGCGCCCATACCGGGTCACCGAGACGGACGAGGCCGGGGTGCCCGAGGCGCAGGGAGGCGGACGGCGCGGCAGCGGCGAGTCGTAGGACCGCCACCAGAGCGGACTCCCGGCCGAGTGGCACGATCTCGGCGACGGCGGCCTCGAACCCTTCGCCAGACACAGTGATCCGGTTCGGGGCGATCGGGTTCAGCAGGGTGGTGACCACCAGCCGGTCGGCGAGGAGGAAGCCGCTCCTTCGGGTCCGAACAGCGTCCTGACCTGTGGTGAGAACCTCGACCAGGGCCGACTGAATCGGCGGCGGGCACTCGTCGGGACGTTCCGGCGGCAGGGGGCAGACCTGCAGACGGTCGGCGAAGCCACGGAGCGTGGTGCGATAGCGCCGGGCCCGGGTGCCGACGTCATCGGTTTCGGCGATGCAGTGGAGCAGGCGCTCCATATCGTTCGTCTGGTCGAGACGTAACGACAGTCCGTCGAGCACTTCCAGCGCGCCCGCGAAGTCGCCGTCGTCATGGCGGTCCCGGAAGCGGGTGAGAATGTCCTGCCGGCTTACCGCCGAGCGGATGAGTACCGCGTTCCAGGCGGCCAACTTCGCTTGTCGTTCGGCGAGTTCGCGATGGGCGTGCTCCAGACGGATGCCGAAGTCCTGTGCGCCTCGCACCAGCTCGACGGTCACCTTCCTGTTCGAGAGTTCGTCGAGAAGATCGGGCGCGGCCTCGTTCAGGCGGCGGAAGGCGTCGCGGGCCGCGATGAATTCGAACTCCTCCAGCCGGGCCTCGGAGTGCATCGTGGCGAGCGCTTCCTGGGTGGCCGGGTCCAGCAGTTCGGCTGGGGTGCGGAACGTCTCCAGCCGGTGCCGGAACTCCTCCCGTTCCGCGCCGGTGTCACCGTCCTCGACGGCGGCGAGGAGACGACGGAGCCTCTCGCGCACCGCGTCGCGCTCTCGGAGCAGCCGCTCGCGCTCGTTGAACCGCCGGAGATGTTCCGTCATCCGGGCGACCTGATCAGGGGTGAGCAGTGTGGAGTCGTACACCTGGATCGACTTCCGATGGCCGGTGTCGAGGTCGTGGGCACTGACCTTCAGCACACCGCCGGCGTCCAGATCGAACGACACCTCGATGCGGGGTTCGCCTCGTTGCGCGGGCCCGATTCCGTCGAGCGTGAAATGGCCGATTTCGCTGTCGGGGCTGACCACTCCACTGAAGATCTCGATCAGGACGTTTTCCTGGTTGTCCTTGCCTGTGGTGAAGATCTGCGAACGTGTGGCGGGAATACCGGAGTTGGGCTCGATCAGGACCGCGAGCTCGTCCTTCTCCGCCTGCCCATGGGCCCTGATCCCCATGGCGAACGGGGTGACGTCGACGATCAGGGTCTCGGCCAGCTTCCCGTCGAGCTGAGCGGCCGTCAGCGCGGCTCCGAGCGACACGGCCGTGCGCGGATCGCCCGGCATGCTCCTGGTCCGGCGGAAGGCCCGCTGGCAGAGATCCGACACCAGCGGCGAGAGCATGGGGCCGCCGATGAGGACGAGATGATCGAGCTCGTCGGGGAGACGGCCTCGGGTCCTCGCGCAGAACTCGCGCAGGGCGTCCAGGGGTTCGCGCACGACGTCGGCCAGTTCCTCCCGGGTCAGTGACACCAGCACGTCCATGCCGTCGACGAAGGACCGAAGGAGGTACTCGGCCTTCTGCTGCATGGAGAGGTTGATCTTGATCTGCTCGGCTGCCGTCTCCAGGCGCCGGCCGGCCTCGACGGTCCGCGGCACCCTGAGGCCGCGGTCCTCTATCTGGCGGGTGAGGGCCCGGCAGATCAGCGGGTCGAAGTCCCGGCTTCCGCAGGCGTTGTCCCCGAAGACCTGCTTCACCTCGTGAATGCCGCCGCCGATGTCCATGTGGCTGATGTCGAGGGTGCCCGCCCCGAGGTCGACGACGATCACCGTGTCCTCCAGCTCACCGCCGCGCTGGAAGTTCACCGCGACGCAGGCGGCCGTGGGCTCGTGGACGAACCGCACCAGACGCACTCCGGCGATGGTGCAGGCGTCACGGGTCGCGCTCCGGGCCTTGCTGGAGAAATGGGCCGGCACGGTGACGATCACCTTGGGCCGCGCTATGCGGTAATTGTGCTGCTGCTCGGCCCAGTTGAGCCACTCGGGGGCGACATGGCCCAACTGGGCGCGGGCCAGTTCGTGGACTCGCTCCCGTACGTGGGCGGCCAGGAAGTCCTCCACCGTCTGCCGGGCATGGCGGATGAGGTGGGCGGCGACTTCCTCCGGCCGGTAGGAGGCCGTCGGCGTCTCGTAGGGGAAGCCCGTCCCCATCTTTCGCTTGCTGTCGCGGATGAGGGTCATACCCTCGCGGGTCTGGGTCTCTTCCACGGTCAGGCCGACCAGTTCGCCGCCGTCCAGGTCCACGCACAGGGTCGAGGGGAACTGGTCCCGACCCTTCCAGGAGCAGGCGACGGGCTGTCGGTCGGCGGTGTCGTAGATGGCGGCCGCGCACTGCGAGGTTCCGAGATCGAGCCCCCAGATGCTCGCGAACCGCTGGTCGGTCTCGCGGCGGGCCTGGTCGATCCAGACCGAGACCCGCTCCTCGAAGTCCCTGCGCGCGGCGGCGTCCAGCGCATCGAGCGCTTCGCGCATCCGGGTGACCAGTTCCGGCGCCAGATCAGGTCGGCTCACGAGGTCACGCAGTTCAGCTGCAGCGCGGCGATGGACGGCTCCGCGTTCGACCGCCGCCAGACAGAGCCGGGCCAGTTCCTCGATCTCGCCGGTGGCCCGTAACCACATGGCGAGCCGGGCGTCCTGCTCCAGTGCCTCGTCGCCCAGTTTCCGGCGCAGACACCGCACGGCGCCGGCCAGGTCCTTCTCCCCGACCAGGAGGGCGATGGCCTCCTCCCAGTCCCCCGCCTCCTCGCGCACCTGAGCGGCGCGGGGCAGGTCGCCGCCGGCGGTGAGCGCGGCGGCCCGGGCCTTCATGCCCCTGTCCGACATGTCGCCGTGCAGCACGCGGTCGGCCTCGCCGTACCGTGCTGCCCGCCGATACAGTTCGTGAGCGCGGTAGAGCGCGCCGGCGGCCTCTGCCCGGCGGGCGGCCTCGGACGGTTCGCCGGCCGCTTCCTCGAAGTCGCTCCAGTCGAGGAGGGCCTTGGGCCGGTCGTTCTCGGCCGCTCCGGACACACGCCGCTCGAAGGCGTTCCGAGCCTCCTTCAGTACGGCGTCACGGCGGGCCGCCAGGTCCTCCTGACAGATCGCCGCGGCCGGCGTCCTGGCGGTCAACCGCCCCACGGCATCGCTCAGTTGGTGTAAGTGTCGTGCCGCATCCGCGTACCTTTGCCCGGCGACCAGGTCACCGAGGGGCGGCAGACAGGCGTCCACCAGGCCGAGCAGTCGGTCGGGTTCGTCGTCCGGGCAGTTGACGAGTGCCTCGAAGGGCCTGCCCAGTCGTTCATGGCATTCGCCGGCCTGCTTCAGCAGACCTCTGTCCTGGAGGTGTGGCAGTGCCTCGCGGTAGCGGCCGGCCCTGAACAGCAGGTCGCCGAGCCGCTGTTGCAGTTCGCGCGTCGCCGGGTCGTCGCCCAGTGTGCGGGCCAGGCCGAGGCCTTCGCGTAGTCCGCGTTCGTCGCACAAAGTCAAACAGCAGTCGAGAGCGCGCCGTTGCTCCTCAGGAGTGGCGGCGAGTGTGGCCGCGTCGGCTCCCCGGCCGAGGAGGAGGTGGACGCTGAACATTCTGGGAAGGAGATCCTCCGGCAGTTCGCCGAGGAACCCCGCCCACAACTGCGGATGGCGCTCCAACGGCACCCGGGTCGCGTGCTCCTGTAATGCCCAGCCCCAACCTCCGTCCTCCAGAAGGCCCCACGCATGCCAGCGCGCGCAATGCCGCACCACCGACTCCGCGTCGTAGCTCAGCGCGAGGTGCCGGATCAACACGTCCCGCGCGAGCTGTTGCAGACCGGGCAGCCGCAGCCGGCCGCCCAGCTTGATCAGCACGGTGAGCGTGTCCTCGTCCCCGCCTGCGGCGAACGTGGTCAGCCATGGCTCGTCCTGCGGCCGGAAGGCGCCCGCGTAGTAGGCGTCGGGGATGCGCCGGTCGTAGGTCTCGAAGAGCCGGTCCGCTTCGGCGGGCGCACGGCGCAGGGCCAGGCGGAGTGCCTGGCGGTAGTAGCGTGCGGCTCGGTCGAGTTCCACGGCGCTCAGTGTCGAGAAGTCGAGGGTGGCGGCCACTCGGTCGGCGGCCCGACGCCTGTGCCGCTCGCTGCCGCCCCGCAGCCAGTCGGCGAGCACGGCGGTACCCCGGGTCAGCGCGCCTGACCGCCGGACGCGGGCGGGCATCGGCGCCGTCAGCGGTTCCGGCACTGATTCGGGACGCCGTACGATCGCGGCCTGGGCCTTGCCCGGGAAGCCAGGGAACGGGGACGGTTCGTCGTCCTCCGGAGGTCCGGCGGCGGGCCGCACACCGCGGTCGAGCCACGCCGTCGGTGCACCTGCCCCGGCCTCCCTGACCCCTGTCAGCAGCATGTCGCGCGCCTCCTCTACGGCGAGGTCACGCAGGTCCACCGTCCGGACCAGACCCAGTTCGGGGGGCGGCTCACCGTCGTCCGTGCGCACCGGAATCACCTTGCTGACGAGTGCCTGCGCGTCCGCCTGCTTGGCAACCTGCCATTCCTCCTTTCTGTGGGCGGAACGCGCATACTCGTCCGACACGACGGCCAGGATCCGGTCGGCTCTGGCCACTCCGTTCCACAGAGGGAAGGCCCGGTACGCGCTCTCCGTGCCGGGACAGGGAGCGAGCAACACACGGCACGTGGGGCCCTCAGCCCTGCGCAGTTCCCAGGCGATCCACTCGGCCCAGCGGCGGTCGCGAGGCGCATAGGAGACGCAGTAGCTCCACCAGTCCAGTTCCCCGGCGAGGACGCGCAACATGGCCAGGGCGGCCTGGGTCGCGTTCCGGGCCGCCGTCTGCTGCGAACCGCCCGCGTCGGCCGCGCCCTTGTGGCCGTCGGCCAGGTCACTGATTCCTCGGATGACGAGGGCGGGCCGTCCTCCCGCCAGGTGTGCCGCGTTGGCGATGCCAGCCCCCTCCATCTCGATGGCCACCGCATTGTTGTAGTTCTTTCGCAGCCGTTGCCGGAGCGGGTCGTCTGCGGCGGCGTCGAGCACCACGTCGCCTGCCGCGACCGGCTCGAAGTGGAAGGTGCCCAAGCGCGAACCAAGCGCTATGCGAGCCGCCTCCAGCAGTCCGTTGTCCGCCTTCCAGCTTTCGGGCCGGACCAGCAGTCCGTCCTCGGTCTGCCGTCCGCCCTGGTAGGCATGCACCCAGGTGGCGACCACGACGTGCCCGATCTTCACATCGGGCTTGAGACTGCCGGCGATGCCGACGAACACCAGCGCGCGTGGCCGGAACATCTCGCCGGCTCGCTCCGCGATGACCGCGGCGCTGTCGCTGCCCCGGCCCGCGGCTGCCAGGATGATCCGCCAGGACATGCCCCTGACGAATCCCTCTTCGAAGAGCGTGCCGCTGTCGTGTCTGAAGGTCCGGACGCAGACGAGTTCGGCCTTCACCGCCTCGTACTCCACGGCGAGCGCGGTGAGGATGACGATGGTGTTGTTGTTCCGCATGAACCCGCATCCGAACGCATGGGCACCGACAACGAATTGTCACGGTAGGGCACCTATCCACCTACGGCGACCCATAAGAATGAAAACGGTCACATCACACACAAGCGGAACAGATCGTTCGCGGAGCAGGCGCGCAGTACGGGGAGTGGGGCACCACCGCCGTCGTCAGGGGACCTGCCGGCCGAACGCCTCGTACGCCGTCTCGTCGAAGAGCACGAACGTGACCTCCTCGACCGAGGTCTTCGCGGCCCGCACCGTCTCCACGGCGATGCGGGCCGCGTCGTCCATCGGCCAGCCGTAGATACCGGCGGAGACCGCGGGGAACGCGACCGTGCGGGCGCCGAGTTCGTCGGCGACGCGCAGGGACTCCCGGTAGCAGGACGCGAGTTGGTCCGAGCGGTCCTCCTCGCGGGAGTACACGGGGCCCACGGTGTGGATCACCCACTGGGCGTCCAGTTCGCCCGCCGTCGTCGCGACCGCCTGGCCGGTGCGCAGGCCCTTGCCGTAGTGGGAGGCGCGGAGTTCTCGGCAGGCCTCCAGGATCGCGGGGCCGCCGCGGCGGTGGATCGCGCCGTCGACGCCTCCGCCGCCCAGGAGTGAGGAGTTGGCCGCGTTGACGATCGCGTCGGCGCTCTGGCGGGTGATGTCGCCGCGGACCAGGGTGATGGTGGTCATGACTGCCTCAGTCTTCGCCAGACGGCCTTCGCCGCGTTGTGTCCCGACATGCCGTGCACTCCGGGGCCGGGCGGGGTCGCCGAGGAGCAGATGAAGACGGCGGGGTGCGGGGTGCCGTACGGGGTGAGGGAGAGCTTGGGGCGCAGGAGGGTCTGGAGGCCGGTGACCGCCCCGGTCGCGATGTCGCCGCCGACGTAGTTGGCGTTGCGGGCGGCGAGTTCGGGCGGGCCAGCGGTCGCGCGGGCGAGGACGCGGTCGCGGAATCCCGGTGCGAAGCGCTCCAGTTGGCGTTCCAGGGCGTCCGTGAGGTCGCCGGTCCAGCCGCTCGGGACATGGCCGTAGGCCCAGAAGACGTGTCGGCCGGCCGGGGCCCGGGTGGGGTCGACGACGCTGGGCTGCACGGTGATCATGAACGGCTTGTCGGGGGCGCGGTTCTCGCGGGACGCCGCGCGCAGGGCGTTGCCGATCTCCGTGCTGTCGGCGCCGATCTGCACGGTGCCGGCCCTGCGCGGCTCCTCGGCGGTCCAGGGCACCGGGCCGTCCAGGGCGTAGTCGATCTTGAAGACGCCGGGGCCGTAGCGGTAGTTCTCGTAGTAGTTGCCGAAGCCCGCGATCTTCGCCAGGGCGGTGGGCGAGGTGTCGAAGACGTAGGCGCGGGCCGGGGGGAGGTCGTCGAGGCGCTTGACCTCGTAGTCGGTGTGGATCTCGCCGCCGAGGTCCTCGAGATAGGCGGCGAGGGCGTCCGAAATGGACTGTGAGCCGCCGCGGGCCAGCGGCCAGCCACGCGTGTGTGCCGCGAGGGCGAAGACCAGGCCGATCGCGCCGGTGGCGAAGCCGCTGAGCGGGGCCATGACGTGCCCGACGAGTCCGGCGAACAGGGTCTTGGCGCGCTCGTCCCGGAAGCGGCTGGTCAGCCAGGTCGACGGGGGCAGTCCGACCAGGCCGAAGCGGGCGAGGGTGACCGGGTCGCGCGGCAGGGCGGTGAGCGGCAGCGACATGAAGTCGCGGACCAGGGTGTCCCACTTGGGCAGGAAGGGCTCGACCAGTCTGCGGTACGCCCCCGCGTCGCGCGGCCCGAAGGAGGCGGCCGTCTCCGCGACCGACCGCGACAGCACGGCCGCGCTGCCGTCGGTGAACGGATGCGCCATGGGCAGCTCGGCGTGCAGCCACTCCAGGCCGTAGCGCTCCAGGGGCAGGGCGCGGAACGCGGGCGAGCTGATGCCCAGCGGGTGCGCCGCCGCGCACGGGTCGTGCCGGAAGCCGGGGAGGGTCAGCTCCTCGGTGCGGGCGCCACCGCCCACGGTGTCCCGCGCCTCGAACACGGCCACGGAGAAGCCGCGCCTGGCCAGCTCCACGGCAGCCGTCAGTCCGTTCGGCCCCGCACCCACCACGACCGCATCGAGCATCGACGGCACCTTCGGACCCCTTCGTCAACCGATGGCAAACTCGGTGTCAGGATATGCCGCGGGACCGACAACCCCGGGGCCAGCCCGTCCAGTGTGCGAAAGCCGTGACCCTACGACGCCCGCAGCAGCTCCATCACGCGCCGGGCCGTCCCTTCGTCCCGGGCCGCCGTGAACGGCAGCGTGTTGCCGCCCGTGATACGGAAGGGCTCCCCGGTGAGCGTGAGGTGGGCGCCGCCCGCCTCCTCGACGAGGAGCAGGCCGGCCGCGTGGTCCCATGCCGCCTCCCAGGAGAAGGCGACCGAATCCAACTCGCCCCGGGCGATGGCGAGATACTCCAGTCCCGCCGAGCCGCACGGGCGCGTGCGCACACCGTCCGCCCACAGGCCGAGCAGGGCGCGCTTCTGGGCGTCCGTCGTGTAGTCCGGGTGCGAGGTGGCCACTTCCAGGTCCCGGCTCGGGTCCGGGGCGCCGGAGCGCAGCCGCACGCCGTCGAGGAAGGCGCCGCCGCCCTTCACCGCCGTGGCCAGTTGGTCGCGGGCGGGCGCGTACGTCCAGGACGCGAGGAGGACCCCCTGCCGGGCGAGCGCGACCAGCATGCAGAAGCCGGTCTCGCCGCGCACGAACTGGCGCGTGCCGTCGACCGGGTCGACGATCCAGACCGGGGCATCGCCCTGTATCGCCTCGTACGTCTCCGGGTCGGCGTGCACCGCTTCCTCGCCGACCACCACGGAGCCGGGGAGGAGGGAGCCGAGTGCCTGGGTGAGATACCGCTCGGCATTGCGGTCGGCGTCGGTGACCAGGTCGTGCGGGCCGCTCTTCTGGTCGACCTCGTGCGCGGCGAGTTGCCGGAAGCGGGGCATGATCTCGGCCGCCGCCGCCTTGCGGATCGCCTCTTCGACGTCGGCCGTGTGCTGTACGAGAAACTCGTCGATGGTTTCGGTCTCTTCGATCATGCCTCCATGAGAGCACGCGTCACTGACAATCCCCACCCGCCCGGTGCACCCCGGGTGGATTCACCATGAACACCCGGGGTTCGGGATCAACGCCCCACGGCGTATCCCTGCACGCCCCGAGGATTCGCCGCCGCCGACAGGATCCCGGCCTCCGGCTCCCGGGCGACCGCGCACAGCCGCCCCTCCGACCAGGCCTCTCCGACGGTCACGTCGTGGCCCCGCCGCCGCAGCTCCTCCACCACCGCAGGGTCCGTGCGGGACTCGACGGTGACGCTGCCCGGGCGCATGCCGCGCGGGTAGAAGGAGCCGGGGAAGCCGTCGTTGTGCCAGTTCGGGGCGTCGATCGCGCCCTGGATGTCGAGGCCGCCGCGTACCTTCGCGCGCGTGGCGACCGCCAGGAAGAAGTGCAGTTGCCACTGGTCCTGCTGGTCCCCGCCGGGCGTCCCGAACGCCAGGACCGGTACTCCGTCGCGCAGGGCGATCGACGGGGTGAGCGTGGTGCGCGGACGGCGGCCCGGGGTGAGGGAGTTGGGCAGCCCGGGCTCCAGCCAGGTCATCTGGAGCCGCGTGCCCAGGGGGAATCCCAGCTCGGGCACCACCGGGTTGGACTGCAGCCAGCCGCCGCTGGGCGTGGCCGCGATCATGTTGCCCCAGCGGTCGACGACGTCGAGGTGGCAGGTGTCGCCCCGGGTGCCACCGTCGGCCGCGACCCGCGCGACGGTCGGCTCGCCCGCACCCATCGGGTCGAAGCCGGGCTCTCCGGACACCACCACGCGCGCGTGCTCGCACAGCCGCGGCGCCCGCCCTCCGGGGCTGCCAGGCCGCAGCTCGTACGAGGCCTTCTCGCCGATCAGCTCACGCCGCGCCGTGTTGTACTCCGCCGACAGCAGCGCGTCCAGCGGTACGGCGTCCGGGTCGGCGTCGCCGTACCAGGCCTCCCGGTCGGCCATCGCGAGCTTGCAGCCCTCGATCAGCAGATGGACGTAGTCGGCGGACTCGTAGGCCGGCAACTCGGGCGGAAGCAGGGCGAGTTGCTGGAGGAACACCGGGCCCTGGCTCCAGGGGCCAGCCTTGCAGAGGGTCCAGCCGTTCCAGTCGTACGTGACCGGCGCCTCGTAGGACGCGGACCAGGAGGCCAGGTCGGCGGCCGTGAGCGTGCCGGTATGGCGCTCGCCGCTGGTGTCCATGGTGGGCCGCCCCGCCTGCCGTACGAGGGCCTCGGCGATGAACCCGGACCGCCACACCGCGCGCGCCGCCTCGATCTGCGCCTCCCGGTCCCCCGCCCCGGCGACCTCGGCCAGCAGCCGCTTCCAGGTGGCGGCGAGGGCCGGGTTGCGGAACAGCTCGCCGGGCCGGGGCGCCTTCCCGCCGGGCAGGTACACGTCCGCCGACGAGGTCCACTCCGTCTCGAACAGCTCCCGTACGGTCTCGACGGTTGCCCCGACGTTCTCCACGCACGCGTGCCCGTCCTCGGCGTACCCGATGGCGTACTTCAGGACGTCGGCGAGGGACTTCGTGCCGTGGTCGCGGAGCAGCAGCAGCCAGGCGTCGAAGGCGCCGGGGACGGCCGCCGCGAGGGGACCCGTACCGGGTACGAGATCCAGACCGAGTCCCCTGTAGTGGTCGATCGTCGCCCCGGCGGGTGCCACACCCTGTCCGCACAGCACCCGTACCTCGCCGCCTGCCGGGGCCAGCAGGATGGGCACCTCGCCGGCGGGTCCGTTGAGGTGCGGTTCCACGACGTGCAGCACGAAGGCCCCGGCGACGGCGGCGTCGTACGCGTTGCCGCCGTCCTCCAGGACGGCCATCGCCGACTGGGAGGCCAGCCAGTGGGTGGAGGACACCATGCCGAAAGTGCCTTGGAGCGTGGGGCGGGTGGTGAACACGGACGGGCTCCTCACTGCGCGGCGGACGACCACGTGATCGTACGCAGCGGGGCGTACACCGCTAGGACCTCTTTCTCCCCGCTGTCAGCAGATGTCCGCTCGTGCCGAGCAGCGTGGGCTCCGACTCGGTGCGCCTCATCGCCGCCAGGACGGCCTCGCGGCGGTCCGGGTCGTCCAGCCAGCGCTCGACGCCGCCCATCAGCCAGGCGACGCCTTCGAGGCCGTACTGGCCCTCGACGGTGAGGCCCGACTCCATGAACTCCTCGGGGGCTTCGTGGGGTTGGGCGAAGTAGGCGGTCGTGAACGGTCCGTCGCCGCCGTTCCTGCCGTGGTTGCTGATCGCGTCGGTGTTCGCGCGCCGGACCGGGTCGAAGTACCACTCCTGCAGAAGCATGTCGTGCAGCCCGGCGAACCGGTTGATGGTCGCCGCGACCACCAGCCCGCCCGGTCGCACGACCCGGTGGGCCTCGCTCAACGCCCTCAGCCGGTCGGCCCGTTCGGGCAGGTGGTAAAGCGGTCCGAGCAGCAACACCACGTCGTACGAGGCGTCTTCGGCGGCCAGCGCCCTGGCGTCCCCGGCCCGGACGGTGATCCCGGGCACGCGGGCGGCCTGTTCCAGGTGCAGCGGTACGGGGTCGACCAGATCGACCTCGTAGCCGTCCCGGGCGAGCCACTCGGCGTGGATTCCGCTGCCGCCGCCGACGTCCAGCACCTTCGCGGGGGCCGTCGGCAGCAGTCGCCGCAGCACGTCCTGGGTGCGCCACAGCTCCAGCCGGTTGGAACCCCGTCTCAGGCGGCCGTCCTCCTCGCCGCGGGAGTAGTAGGCGAGGATCTCCTCGCGGACGGCGGGGACTTGGGGACGCGCGGTCTCGGTCACCGCCCCAGGGTGCGATCCGGCGCGTCCGCCTCGCAACGGGATTCCGGCGCGCGGGCCGTGACGAGTCCCGACTCGTAGGCGAACACCACGAGTTGGGCCCGGTCGCGGGCCGCCAGCTTCGTCATCGCCCGGCTGATGTGGGTCTTCGCCGTGAACGGGCTGATGACCATGTGGGCCGCGATCTCCTCGTTGGTGAGACCGCGCGCGGCCAGGGCGGTGACCTCGCGTTCGCGGCGGGTGAGGCGTTCCAGACCGGGGGGTGTGGCGCGGTCCGGGGGCCGGGAGACGAACTCGCCGATGAGGGTGCGAGTGATGGACGGGGAGAGCAGGGCCTCGCCGCCGGCGACGATTTCGATGGCCTGGAGCAGGTCCGCCGGGTCGGTGTCCTTGAGGAGGAAGCCGCTGGCGCCCGCGCGCAGCGCTTCGAAGACGTACTCGTCCAGGCCGTAGTTGGTGAGGATGACGACCCGGACCCCGGCGAGGGCCGGGTCGGCGGCAATGCGGCGGGTGGCCTCGATGCCGGTCATCACGGGCATCTGTACGTCGATCAGCGCGATGTCGGGGAGCTGTGCGCGGGCGAGGGCCACGCCCTCTTCGCCGTTCGCCGCCTCGCCGACCACCTCGATGCCGTCCTCGGCGTCGAGGAGGGCGCGGAAGCCCGCCCGCATCAGCGCCTGGTCGTCGACGACCGCGACCCGGATCATCCCGCCTCCCCCAGGGGCAGTTCGGCCCGTACCGAGAAGCCGCCCTCCGCGCGCGGGGCAGCGTGCAGGGTGCCGCCCAACGCCGCGACGCGCTCCCGCATGCCGGTGAGGCCGATGCCCGGGGTGGGCGGGCAGTCGGGGTCGGCCGCTCCGTCGTCCTCCACCCGTATCGTCAAGTCCCCCTCGCCGTAGTCGAGTCGGACGCTGACCTTCGCGGGGCCCGCGTGCCGGGCCGCGTTGGTGAGGGCCTCCTGGACGATGCGGTACACCGCGCGGTCGACCGTCGCCGTGAGGGGGCGCTCCTCGCCGGTCACCGAGAGTTCGACGGCGAGGCCCGCCGCACAGGCCCGCTCGACGAGCAGCGCGGGGGTGCCGGTGGGCTCCTCGGTGGTGCGCAGGATCTCCAGGGTGGCCCGCAGTTCGCGCATCGCCTCGCCGCCCGCCTCCTGAATGGCGAGCAGTGCGGGTGGCACCTCCTCGCCGCGCTTGCGGGCGAGATGGACGGCGACGCCCGCCTGGAGCTTGACGATCGAGATGCTGTGGGTGAGGGAGTCGTGCAACTCCCGTGCTATGCGCAGGCGTTCCTCACCCGCGCGGCGCAACGCGACCTCCTCGCGGGTGCGTTCGGCCTCCAGTGCGCGCTGTTCGGTCTGGCGCAGATACGCCCGCCAGTTGCGGTCGGCGAGACCGGTGACCACCGCGCTCAGGAACCAGCCGGTGATGAGCGCGGTCCGCTCGACCACCTGCTGGGTCGTCGGCCCGGTGGCGAAGTAGGCCACCAGGAACAGCCCGCCCGCCCCGGCCGACCAGCCGCGGTGCCCCGCGCGGGCCGCCGTGTGCATGGCGGCGAGGACGGGCAGCCCGGCGACCGGCCCGGGATGGGCGTGCAGGACGTAGGCCGCCTGTCCCGCCGTGGCCACGGCGAGGACCGCCTTCGGAGCCGTCTGGTAGAACGCCAGGGCCGCCGACGCGAGGGCCATGAGCACGTAGTCGACGGCGGTCGTGTCCGGGTCGAAGGCGGCGACGGTCATGACGAGGGCACCGATCACGACCGCGAGGGACGCGTCGGCGAGGCGCCTGCGTGGGGTCGAATCGACCGGGTACCCGCTCATGTCGGCACAGTAGACCGCCGCACCGACCTCGGCGTCAGCCCTGTGGACAACTCCCGGACTACTCCCCACGCAGTACTTCCCGGATCCGACCGGGCCGGCCGACGCAGCCTCAACTCCCTTCGGCGGTACGACGACCGGGAGGACCCGGCGAGCGCACGCTGCTGCCATGCCCACACCCTTCCGTCACACCCTGCCGCCGTCGCCGAAGTCGGCCACCGGCCGCACCGCCGAGGTCTTCGAGCAGATCGCCGCCGACTTCGGGATCGAACGGCCCCCGACCTTCGTGGTCCTGTCCTCCGTACCCGAACTCCTCGCCCCCGTCTGGGCGTTGATGCGGGAGTCGCTGATCGCGGGCGACGGCTCCCGCACCGGCAAGGAGCTGGCCGCCCTCGGCGTCTCGCTCGCCAACAAGTGCCCCTTCTGTGCGGACGCGCACACCGTCCTGCTGCACGCCACCGGCGACCACGCCCTCGCCGAGCACCTGGCACGCGGTGGCACCCCGCGGAACGAGGAGCACGCACGCGTGCTCGACTGGGGCCACCGCACCCGGATCCCCGGCGCGGCCCTGACCCCCTACCCGTTCCCGCGCGAGCAGGCGCCTGCCTACCTGGGCACCGCCCTCACCTTCCACTTCATCAACCGCGTCGTGTCGGCCCTGCTGACCGAACAGCTCCTCCCGGGCAACGCCCAGCGCTTCCGGGCCGTACGGAGCCTCGCGGGCCGCAGCGTCGCCCGCACCGTGCGCCGCAGGGCCGTAGCGGGAGCCGCGCTCCCCCTGCTCGACGCACCGGGACCCGGCCCGGAGTGGGCGGCCGGGACCCCCGTGGGCCCGGCCTACGACGCGCTGCGCACGGCCGCGCTCGCGGGCGCGGCCCTGCTCGACGAGGACGACCGCACGCTCGTACGGGAGACGCTGTGGGCCTGGGACGGATCGCATCCGCCAGTCGTCCTGCGCGGTTTCCCGAACCGGCGGGAGCGGCCCGCCGCACGGCTGGCGGTGCTGGCCGCGCTCGCGCCGTACCGGATCACCGAGGAAGATGTGGCCGCCTGGCGCGGGCCCGAGGAGACCGACGCGGGGCTGGTGCGGCTGGTCGCGTACGGGGCGTTCGCCGCCGTCGAACGGATCGAGACGACGATGCGCGTGCCCGCCGCGCGGGCCTGAGTCACGGACATAAGGGGACACACGGCACATCAACAGCGGGGCACTGTCACCGCACAGGCACGGAGCGAGTTCAGGCTTCCGCCTCACAGGGAGTCATGTGACACTGGCGTCCCCGTCCGCAGTGCGGACCCGCTCCGCACCCGTCCCCCACGAGAAGTGCGACTTGCGTTCTCTTCCTCTGCCGCTCGCCCTCACCGCCCGTCTGTCGCCGGTCGTCGTGCTCGCCGCGATGGGCTGGGCCCTGACGTCCGGCCCGTTCGCCGCGACGACGACCGCCGACCACAGATCGGCGTCCGGGAGCGAGGCCTCGCCCGAGGCGTCGACCCCGACCGCGACGGCCGCCGTCAAGGCGTACTCCACCTCGCCCGCCCCGTGCGGGAGTGTGACGGTGGCGACGATCAAGTCGCTGGTGCCGGGCGCGAAGACGGCCGGCAAGGAGATCCCGTCGACGGACACGAAGGTGCGCCGCACCTGCTCGTGGAACGCGCTCAAGGGGTACGACTACCGCTGGCTCGACGTGTCGTACGAGATCACGGAGTCGACCGCGGCGGCGCAGAAGTCGTACTCGGAGACCATCACGGAGAAGAGCGGCGGCGGTGAGGTTCCGGGGCTCGGTGACGCGGCCTACTCCATCGTGAACCTCACCACCGAGGACAAGCAGCAGACCCGTGAGGGCACGGTCGTCGTCCGCGCGGGCAACGCGTTGGTGACCATCACGTACAACGGCAGCGACTTCGAGAACAAGAAGGCGCCGAGCACGGACGTCATCAACAAGGGCGCGATCAAGGCCGCCAAGGAAGCGGTGACCGCGCTGGAGGGCGGCAAGGCCAGCTAGTACGCCGGCCCGACCGCCCTCCCAGGATTCCTCCGACCAGCAGTCCTACGACTCGACCGGCACCGGCTCCTTCCGGGTCAGCAGGGTCAGTGCCACGTAGAGCACCATCGAGGTGCCCAGGCCCACCGCCCAGCCGTAGTCCGCGAGGGAGGACAGGGCCGGGATGGGACGGCCGTCGATCAGCGGGTGGAAGTCGGCGCCGCCGACGGCGAGTACACCACCCACCAGGAAGGCGACGACGGCCCGCCAGTTCCAGCCGCCGTCGTACCAGTAACGTCCGCCCGCGCGGTACAGGTCGACGAGGTCGAGCTTGCCGCGGCGCAGGATCCAGTAGTCGGCGATGAGGATGCCGGCGACCGTGCCGAGCAGACCGCCGACCAGACCGAGCCAGGTGAAGATGTAGCCCTGCGGGTCGGAGTACAGCTTCCACGGGAAGATCAGCACCGCGAGGACGCTGGTGATGAGGGAGCCGGTGCGGAAACTGATCTTCCGGGGTGCGATGTTGGAGAAGTCGAAGGCGGGCGAGACCAGGTTGGCCGCGATGTTCACGGACAGGGTCGCCACCAGGACGGTCACCAGCGCGTAGAGCAGACCGACCACGTTGTCCGTCTTCGCGGCCAGCTGCACCGGGTCCCAGATCGCCGTGCCGTACACCGCCTGGGAACCGGAGGTCACCAGCACCGACAGGAACGCGAACAGCGTCATCGTGGTCGGCAGACCGAGCGCCTGGCCCCACATCTGGGCCTTCTGGCTCTTGCCGTAGCGGGTGAAGTCCGGGATGTTCAGCGACAGCGTGGACCAGAAGCCGATCATGCCCATCAGCGAAGGCCAGAAGAGCTTCCAGAAGCTGCCGCCCCAGCCGAGCTTGGACGGCTGGTCGAAGAGCGGGCCGAAGCCGCCGGCCTTGCTGCTCATCCACCACAGCATCACAAGCGCGCCGACGATCACGAAGGGCGCCGCCCAGTTCTCGAAGCGGCGGATCGTCTCCATACCCCGGTAGATGATGGCCACTTGGAGCACCCAGAACAGCGCGAACGACAGCCACATCGTCCAGGCGTACCCGCCGATGTGCGAGGCGTTCGCCCAACTGTCCCCGATCAGCTTGCCGGCGAGGAAGTAGATCGCCTCACCGCCGATCCAGGTCTGGATGCCGAACCAGCCGCAGGCCACCAATGCCCTGACGACAGCGGGGAGGTTGGCGCCGCGCATCCCGAAGGAGGCGCGGGCGAAGACCGGGAAGGGGATGCCGTACTTCGGCCCCGCGTGCCCGGTGAGCAGCATGGGCACCAGCACGATCAGGTTGGCCAGGGCGATGGTGAACACCGCCTGCTTCCAGTCCATGCCCACGGCGATGAGCCCGGACGCCAGGGTCCAGGACGCCGTGTTGTGGGCCATGCCGACCCACAGTGCGGAGAAGTTGTACGTGGTCCAGGTGCGCTTCTCGACGGGAACCGGCAGCAGATCGTCGTTGGCGTACGGCCCGCTGGGCTGCGGGGATCCGGGGGCAATCTCCACCCGCCCGTCGGCGAGGGTGACTTGAGCGGACGGCTCTATGGCCGGGGGAACGGTGTCGGTCATGGGCAGGCCAATCAATGAGGTGGGTCCGGAAAGGCCGTGCGGGGGGTCTCCGGTCCCCCTCCCCAGGACGGTGGGGAGGGGGAGAACTGGAGTGGGGGGACGGGGAGTTGAGCGGGTCTTCTGCTTCGGCTCAGGCGTTGACGGCCGGGATGATCGTCGCGCCGTAGGCGTCGATCGTGGCCTCCTGTGCGTCGTGCATGTCGTAGACGGCGAACTGGTCGACGCCCAGCTCGCGCAGGGCGTTGAGTTTCTCGATCTGCTTCTCGGCCGATCCGATGATGCAGAACCGGTCGACGATCTCGTCGGGGACGAAGGCGGTGTCGGGGTTGTCGGCGCGTCCGTGGTGCGAATAGTCGTACCCCTCACGGGCCTTGATGTAGTCCGTGAGTTCCTCGGGTACGGCGGCGGAGTGCTCGCCGTACTTGGAGACGAGGTCGGCCACGTGGTTGCCGACCATGCCGCCGAACCAGCGGCACTGGTCGCGGGCGTGGGCGAGCGCCTCGGGCGAGTCGTCCTCGGTGACATAGGCCGGGGCCGCGACGCAGATCTTGACCTCGGACGGGTCGCGTCCGGCGGCGACCGCCGCGTCCTTCACCGCCTTGACCATGTACTCGGTGAGATAGAGGTCCGAAAGCTGGAGGATGAAGCCGTCGGCCTCCTCGCCGGTCATCTTCAGCGCCTTGGGGCCGTACGCGGCCATCCAGACCGGGAGTTGGGCGTCCTCCTTGGCCCAGGGGAACCTGATGACCGTGCCGCCGAGGTCCGCCTCCTGGCCGGAGCCGAGCGCTCTGATGACCTTCATGGCCTCGCTGATCCGGGCCAGGGTGTTCGGGGCGCGGCCGGCCACGCGCATCGCGGAGTCGCCACGGCCGATGCCGCAGACCGTGCGGTTGCCGAACATGTCGTTCAGGGTGGCGAAGGTGGAGGCGGTGACCTCCCAGGTGCGGGTGCCCGGGTTGGTGACCATCGGGCCGACCGTCAACGTGCTGGTGTTGGCCAGGATCTGACTGTAGATCACGAACGGCTCCTGCCACAGCACGGCGGAGTCGAAGGTCCAGCCGTAGGTGAAGCCGTTGCGCTCGGCGCGCTTCATCAGGCTGATGACGCGGGAGGCAGGGGGGTCTGTCTGCAGGACGAGTCCGAAGTCCATGGGCGCCGCTCCTAGTTGAGGTACTGGCTGGTGGCACGCGGGGTGTAGACGCCGTGGCCCGCGTGCCCGGTGTACTCCCGCTCGGTGATGACGAGGTCGCCGCGCGAGAGCACCGTCTCGACGCGGCCGGTGAGGCGCTTGCCCTCGTACGCCGAGTAGTCGACGTTCATGTGGTGGGTCTCGGCGGAGACGGTCTGCTCGGCGTGCGGGTCGTAGATGACGACGTCGGCGTCGGCGCCCGGGGCGATGGTGCCCTTCTTCGGGTAGAGGCCGAACATCCGCGCCGGGGAGGCGCAGGCGATCTCGATCCAGCGGCGGCGGCTGATGTGGCCGTCGACGACGCCCTGATGGAGCAGGTCCATGCGGTTCTCGACGCCGGGCATGCCGTTGGGGATCTTCGAGAAGTCGCCCCGGCCCAGCTCCTTCTGGCCCACGAAGCAGAAGGGGCAGTGGTCGGTGGAGACCACCTGGAGGTCGTTGGTGCGCAGGCCCTGCCACAGCTTGGCCTGGTGCTCCTTGGGCCGAAGCGGCGTGCTGCACACGTACTTGGCGCCCTCGAAGTCGGGCTCGGCGAGGTTGTCGGTGGACAGGAACAGGTACTGCGGACAGGTCTCGCCGAAGACGGGCAGCCCCTCGTCGCGGGCCCGGGCCAGCTCGGCGACCGCCTCCATCGCGGAGACGTGGACGACGTAGAGCGGGGCGCCCGCGACCTGCGCGAGCTTGATGGCCCGGTGGGTCGCCTCCGCCTCCAGGAGCGCCTTGCGGACCTCGCCGTGGTAGCGGGGGTCGGTCTCGCCACGGGCCAGGGCTTGTTCCACCAGCACGTCGATGGCGATGCCGTTCTCGGCGTGCATCATGATCAACCCGCCGTTGTCGGCGGCGCGTTGCATGGCGCGCAGGATCTGGCCGTCGTCGCTGTAGAAGACGCCCGGGTAGGCCATGAACTGCTTGAAGGAGGTGACACCCTCCTGCACCAGCAGGTCCATCTCCTTGAGGGTGTTCTCGTTGACGTCGGAGACGATCATGTGGAAGCCGTAGTCGATGGCGCAGTTGCCCTCGGCCTTGGCGTGCCAGGCGTCGAGGCCCTCGCGCAGGGCGCCGCCGACGCTCTGGATGGCGAAGTCGACGATGGTGGTCGTACCGCCCCAGGCGGCGGCCCGGGTGCCGGTCTCGAAGGTGTCGGCGGCCTTGGTGCCGCCGAACGGCATCTCCATGTGGGTGTGGGCGTCGACCCCGCCCGGGATGACGTACTTCCCGGTGGCGTCGATGACCCGCTCGGCGGTCCATGCCTCGGCGGCGGAGGTGCCGGAGGCGGCGAGGGCGGCGATACGGCCGTCCTCGATCAGGACGTCGGCGTGGATCTCGTCGGACGCGGTGATGACGAGGCCGCCTCGGATGACGGTACGACTGCTCATACTCCCTCTCCTGCCAGGGTGGTGGGTTCGGTCAGGGTGCGGTCAGCGGGCCGTAGGCGTCGGGGCGGCGGTCCCGGTAGAACTGCCAGCGGTCGCGGACTTCGCGAAGTTTCGCCAGGTCCAGGTCGCGGACGACCAGTTCGGTCTCCTTGTCGCTCGCCACCTCCCCGACGAACTGGGCCTCCGGGTCGACGAAGTAGGTCGTCCCGTAGAAGTCGTTGTCGCCCAGCTCCTCGACACCGACCCGGTTGATGGCGCCAACGAAGTACTCGTTGGCGGCGGCGGCCGCGGGCTGCTCCAACTGCCACAGGTAGGCCGACAGTCCGCGCGAGGTCGCCGACGGGTTGAAGACGATCTCGGCGCCGGCGAGGCCCAACGCCCGCCAGCCTTCCGGGAAGTGGCGGTCGTAGCAGATGTAGACACCGATCTTCCCGACCTTGGTGTCGAAGATCGGCCAGCCGCTGTTGCCGGGGCGGAAGTAGAACTTCTCCCAGAATCCCGGGACTTGGGGAATGTGGTGCTTGCGGTACTTGCCGAGGTACGAGCCGTCGGCGTCGATCACGGCGGCCGTGTTGTAGAGGACGCCGGGCTGCTCCTCCTCGTACATCGGCAGGATCAGGACGATGCCGTGCTCCTTGGCGAGCGCCTGGAAGCGCTTGACGATCGGGCCGTCCGGGATCGCCTCGGCGTACTCGTAGAACGCCTTGTCCTGGACCTGGCAGAAGTACGGCCCGTAGAACAGCTCCTGGAAGCACAGGACTTGAGCACCCTGCGCGGCCGCGTCGCGGACCGCCTGCTCGTGTACCTGGATCATCGACTCCTTGTCGCCCGTCCACGCTGTCTGGAACAGGGCGGCACGAATCACGGTGCTCATCGGGGCCTCCGGTGGCTAGGTTTGGGAGGAGCCTAGGAAGTCCGGAAGTCGTCTTTGAGTTGCACGGTGTCACGTCTGCGGGCGTGTGGCGTTCCACCGTGTCACCCTGTCCTGGGCACATGTTTCACCGCCGTTTTCGCAGGTAGTCCCATGTTTCACCCCTGTTGCGCGTCGTGCGCGAGGAGCGCGATGTGCACCGAGGCGGCCTGCTCGAAGTCGTCGAGGTCCACGCCGAGCCGGCCCTCTATGGCCTCCAGCCGGCGGTACAGCGCGGGCCGCGAGACATGGTGGAGCTGGGCGGTGCGCGACTTGTTGCGGCCGGTGGCGAGATAGGTCCGCAGTACGGCGAGCAGGTCCTCGTCGGCCGCGCACAGCAGCCCGTCCAACTCCCGTTCGGCGAAGGACTGCACCTGCGGGTCGTCCCGCAACAGCCGGATCAGGCCGCGCAGATGGACGTCCTTGAGGCGTACGACGGCCGGCAGGTCGAGGGCGGCGGTGGAGTCGGCCACCGCGTCGGCGACATGCTGTGCCTCGCGCAGCCCGGCGGGCACGTCGTCCCACACCGTGCGGGGACCGGCGGCGGCCACCACCGCCTTCAGCGCCCCGGACTCGGTGCGCAGCCGGCTCGCGAAGTGCGCGGCGAGGGCGTCCGCGTCCTGGTCCCGGGGCAGGCTGAGCAGGACGGCGGTGGCGCCGTCGGCCAGTTCCGCGACGAGTCCGGACAGGCCCAACAGCCTTAGCATGCGGTCGAGTTGGACCGCGTCTCCGTCACGTACGACCATCGGCACGAAGGTGCGGCGGTTGACCGGGAGGCCGGCCGCGCGGGCGCGGGGCAGCAGGTGGCGGGCCGGTACGACGCCGCTCACCAGGTCGGTCAGCAGGCTCTGTGCGGACTGTTCCTCCCAGGTGTGGGCGGAGCCGCCGAGCATGCGGTGCAGGACCAGGGCCTCGGCGGCGCGGTCGGCGAGGAGGCGCCCGGTGGCGGTGTCGCCGCGGTGGCCGCACAGCATGATCTCGCCCCACCGCTCGCCGCGTCCGCCCAGTTCGGCGCGGATCCAGCCGTCGCCCTCGCTGCCGCCGGCCTGCCGGGCGATGCGCTCCCAGTCGCGCAGCACGTCGTCGACGGCGGACCGCTCCCCCGCCGTGGCCAGGACGCGGTGGGCGAGGTTGGTGACGACCACGGGGCAGGCGCTGTGCGTGGCGACCTCGTCGAGCAGGCTCTGCAGCGGGGCGCCGCCGGTGATGAGTCCGGTGAGCGCGGTCCGTACCGCCTCGGAGAGGCTGACGGCGGCGAACTTCCGCCGTACCAGCCGGGATTGGACCTCTTCGGTCAACTCGGCGAAGGGGAAGGGTCGGTGGAGCACCACCATGGGCAGCCCGCAGCGCTCGGCCGCGCGGCGCATCACGTCCGGCGGGGCGGGGAAGGCCCGGCCGAGACCGAGGACGACGGCGGAGGCCTCCGCGCGGTGCAGGGACTGGATGTACTCGGCCTGGGCGCCCTCGTCACCGGCGAGCAGGACGCCGGTGGTGAGGACCATCTCGCCGCCGGTGAGCATCACGCCGACATCGGCGGCCTCGGCGACATGCACCCAACGCACGGGCCGGTCGAGCTGGCTCGCGCCGGCCACCACCTCGGGCTCCCCGGCCAGGACCCGTTCCAGGCCGAGGACCTGACGGACCGACAGGGCCGGCTCCAAGGTGTCCAGGGTGGTGGCCATCGCGTGTTTCCCTTGCTCGTGCTGCTACAACTGCGTGCTCCGCAGCGCCTGTTCGAGGATGGCGGCGCCCTCTTCGGCCTCCGCGACGGTGAGGGACAGCGGCGGGGCGATGCGCAGCACGCTGGTGTTGTGCCCGCCGCCCTTGCCGAGCAGCAGCCCGCCCTCGCGGGCCGCTTCGAGCACGGCGGAGGCGGCCTGCGGATCGGCCTCGTCGGTGCCCGGTTTCACCAGCTCGACGCCGATCATCAGGCCGCGCCCGCGCACTTCCCGTACGCCGGGATGCTGGGCGGCGACGGCCCGCAGCCGCTCGATGAGGAGGCCGCCGACGCGCCGGGCGTTGCCCTGGAGGTCGTGTTCCAGCAGATAGGTGAGGTTGGCGAGGCCGGCCGCCATGGTGATCTGGGTGCCGCCGAAGGTCGAAATGCTGTTGGAGTCGAGGCAGTTCATGATGTCGGCGCGGGCGACGACGCCGCCGATCGAGCTGCCGTTGCCGATGCCCTTGGCGAAGGTGAGGATGTCCGGCGGGCCGTTCTCGGCGTGCGCCTGCCAGCCCCAGAAGTGGTCGCCGGTGCGGCCCCAGCCGGTCTGCACCTCGTCGGCGATCCACAACACCCCGCGCTCGGCGAGGACTTCGCGGAAGGCGGCGTACAGACCGTCGGGCGGGGAGGTGAACCCGCCGACGCCCTGGACGGGTTCGGCGATCAGCGCGGCGGGCGGCCGGACGTGACCGAGCAGGTCCTTGAGGTCGTCCACGCAGGCGGCGATGAACTCGGCGTCGTCCAGGTGCGCGTAGGGTCCGCGCGTGCGGACGCCCCCGTGGACGTACAGCGTCTGGAGCGGGGAGAGCGAGGTCGGGGACCAGCCGCTGTTGCCGGTGATGCCGACCGAACTGAAGGAGCGGCCGTGGTAGCTGTTGCGCATGGCCAGGATCTGGTTGCTGCGCCGGTACGACGTCGCGAGCAGCAGGGCGGTGTCGTTGGCCTCGGTGCCCGAGGTGGTGAAGAAGACACGGGCGTCCGGGATGCCCGACAACTGGGCGACGCGCTCGGCGAGTTCGACCATCGGCCGGTTGAGGTAGAGCGTGGAGGAGTGGATGATCCGCCCGGCCTGCTCGCTCACCGCCTTCGTCACCTCGGGGAGCGCGTGCGCGGTCATGGTGGTGAGGATGCCGCCGAAGAAGTCGAGGTACTTGTTGCCCTCGGCGTCCCAGACGTGCCGTCCCTCGCCGTGGGTGATTTCGAGCGGGTCCTCGTAGTAGAGGGCGAGCCAGTCGGGGAGCACGGCCTTGTGCCGTCCCAGCAGGTCCTTGGTCACGGCTGCACCAGCCCTTCGTAGGCGTCGGGGCGGCGGTCGCGGTAGAAGGCCCACTGCTGCCGCACTTCTTCGATGAGTCCGAAGTCGAGGTCGCGGACGATGAGTTCCTCGTCCTTGTCACTGGCGACCTCGCCGACAAACTGGCCGCGCGGGTTGACGAAGTACGAGGTGCCGTAGAAGTCGTTGTCCCCGTACTCCTCCTGGCCCACCCGGTTGATGGCGGCGATGAAGTACTCGTTGGCGACGGCGGCCGCGGGCTGCTCCAACTGCCAGAGGTAGGCGGAGAGTCCGCGCGAGGTGGCCGAGGGGTTGTACACCAACTGCGCGCCATTGAGGCCGAGTTGACGCCAGCCCTCGGGGAAGTGGCGGTCGTAGCAGATATAGACGCCGACCTTGCCGACGGCGGTGTCGAAGACGGGCCAGCCCGCGTTGCCCGGCTTGAAGTAGTACTTCTCCCAGAAGCCCTTGACCTGGGGGATGTGGTGCTTGCGGTACTTGCCGAGGAAGGTGCCGTCGGCGTCGATCACGGCCGCGGTGTTGTAGTAGAAGCCCTCCTGCTCGATCTCGAAGACCGGGACCACGATCACCATGCCGGTCTCGCGCGCGAGCTGTTGCATACGACGCACGGTCGGCCCGTCGGGCACCGGCTCGGCCCAGTCGTAGTGCTCGGGTTCCTGGACCTGACAGAAGTAGGGGGCGTTGAACACTTCCTGGAACCCGATGACCTTGGCGCCCTGCCGGGCCGCCTCGCGGGCGTGTTCCTCGTGTTTCGCCACCATGGACTCGGTGTCGCCGGTCCAGGTGGCCTGGACCAGTGCGGCGCGTACGACGTTGGGCATGAGCTGCTCCTTCGACGGGACGTCAGAGCCTCTACGCCCGTAGACAAAGGTCGTAGAGGCTCGAACGTAAGCCTCTCCGGCAGCCTTGCCAAGACCATCGTCGTTAACCCGCGGAGTCGATCCTGTTTCACACTCCGGTGGGTGAGCCGCTGGGCCGGTCAGGCGGTGAAGCCCGCCACCCGGAGGGCGTGGACGAGGTCCCAGTGGCGCTCGTCCGAGACGCCCTGGGCGGCCTCCAGCAGGAGCGGTACGAGCTGCTGCGGGTCGGCGGCGACGCTGCGGGCCGCCTCCTCGGGGGTGCGGACGCGGACGTAGGCGTCGAGCAGCTCGTTGATCTCACGCCGGCGGCCCTCGGCGGCCAGCGCGAGCACGGCCTCGCCTATCTCGCCCGCGGGGCGGGCCACGCCCTGTCGCAGGATCTGCTCGCCGTCGGCCTTCCGGCCCGCCGCGACCAGCGCGTCCGCCGCGCCGACCAGCCGGTCGGCGGGCAGCGAGGCGGCCTCCCACAGCAGCGTCGCCCAGTCCGCGCCGAGCCCGGCCCGCTGGAGTTCGGCCGCCAGCAGCGGGAAGCGCGCGGCGGGCCAGTGCGCGGCCTCGACGAGCAGCGCGTGCGCCTCGCCGCTACGACCCTCGCGGCGCAGCCCGACCAGCCGCCGCACGGCATCCACGGTGCCCTGCCGCGCCTCCGCGTCCAAGGGCTCCCGCTTCGGCTGTGACCGCTCGACCGGCCCGGCGGCCCCGGCGAAGCGGGCACCGCGCGGGGTGCGGCGGGCGACGGGCGCGGGAACCTCCGGTACGGCGGCCGGGGCGTCCGGGGCCGGGGCGGCGGCGGTGTCGTCCTCGGCCATCCCCGCGAAGCGGGCGCTGCCTCGGCGGCGCTTGCGCTGTTTGGGGGCGGGGGCCGGCTCCGCCGTGGGGTCCGGGGGCTCGGGGTTCGGGGCCTCGGGCTCCGTGAAGGCGTCGTTCAGGGGGTCGGGGCGGTCGTAGAGGGAGCCTGCGGGGCCGGGATCTCCGTAGTCACCGCCCTCGGGCTCGAAGTTCCCGTAGCCCCGGCGCGCATCGAGGGCGCCGGGATCACGGCGCACGGCCTCGGAGCCGGGGTATCCGCCCGCCCCGCTGCCTTCCCCCGGTCCGTACTCCACGTCGCGCTGGCGAGGCAGCCGGCGCGGGGTCAGGTGCTGGTCGTACGCGGTGTCGGCGCCGGTCCCCGCTCCCTGGTCCGGGAAGCGGTCGTCGACGCGGTGGACGTTGCCGTGGTGGTCGCGGTGGACGGCTCGGGCGCCCCGGACGCGGTCGTCCAACTCCTCGATGCGGCTGCGGAGTTCGGCGCAGCGGGCGGTGGCGCGTTCGTGGTCGTCGTGGGCCCAGGCCAGGTCGAGGCGGAGGGCGTCGGCCTCCTCCTGGGTGGTGGCCGCGTTGAGCAACCGCCCCAGTTCCGACTGCCGTTCGGCCGCGTACCTCTGCTCGCGGAGCATCACGTCGAGCCGGTCGCCGAGGGCGTCCCTGGTGCCGGGCCTGGCGTCGAACGCGGTGAGCGCCGCCGCGTGCAGGGTGCGGGCCCGGTGCTTCTCCTGGGCCGCGACGCCGGGGCCGTACTCCGCCGCGAGGTCCTGGAGGAGGGCCTCCACCACGTCCCAGGGTGGTATCTCCCGCCCGCCCAGGCAGGCCTGCATGCCATCGGGATCACGCTGCCAGAACACGCCGCACCAGCCGCCGCCCTGGTCCAGGCGCGCCAGGAGTCCGTCGAGGTAGTTCGCGAACTCCCGCACCTGTCCGGGGAGTTGATCCACAGCCATGCTCCAACTCCCGCCAGACCGGAATACTCCGGTCCGTAGAAAACACCATTTGTGTTACGACGCGGCTACGGAAGCTTTTCGAGCCGGGCGCAGAGATCTCGGAGCCTACGCCTCCCGACTGTGCGTCCGCCGGGTTCGCGGCGGATCCGACACCCTCCCCGGGCGGGCTCAGGCCGCCAACGGCGCGCACCTGGTGACGAGTTGGTCCATGGACAGGCCGAGCGCCTCGGCGAGGGCGGCGACGGTGAAGAAGGCGGGCGTCGGCGCCCGGCCCGTCTCGATTTTACGGAGGGTTTCCGCCGAGATGCCCGCGTTCGCCGCCACCTCCGTCATGCTGCGGCCACCACGGGCCTCGCGGAGCAGCCGGCCGAGTCGTTCGCCGCGTTCACGCTCTTCTGGAGTGAGAGGGGTGCGTACCATGCCGTCATTCTAATACCGGTATAGTAATTGGCATGGTGGAACTCAAGACGAACACGTCTCTCGATGCGATGTACGAGGCGGGCCAGGTCGTGGCCCGCGCCCTCACGGCCGTGCGGGAGGCCGCCGACGTGGGCGTATCCCTGCTGGAACTGGACGAGTTGGCGCACGACGTGCTGCGCGCGGCGGGCGCGGGTTCACCCTTCCTCGGCTACCGTCCCTCCTTCGCGCCCACCCCGTTCCCGGCGGTCGTCTGCGCCTCGGTGAACGACGCGATCGTGCACGGCATCCCGGACGGCTACCGCCTGCGCGACGGCGACCTGGTCTCGATCGACTTCGGCGCGACGCTCGGCGGCTGGGCCGGCGACTCGGCCATCAGCTTCATCGTCGGCACGCCGCGCCCCGCCGACGTGCGCCTGATCGAGACCGCCGAGCGCGCTCTCGAAGCGGGCATCGCGGCGGCCGTCGTGGGCAACCGCATCGGCGACATCGCCCACGCGATCGGCACGGTGTGCCGCGACGCCGGCTACGGCATCCCCCAGGGCTTCGGCGGCCACGGCATCGGCCGCCAGATGCACGAGGACCCCGCGGTCCCGAACGAGGGCCGCCCAGGCCGGGGCTTCCCCCTCCGCCACGGCATGGCCCTCGCCATCGAGCCGATGCTGATCGCCGGCGGAAAGGACGGCTACCACGAGGCCCCGGACGGCTGGACCCTCCGCACCAACGACGGCTCACGAGCGGCCCACGTGGAACACACGGTGGCTATTACGGAGGCAGGACCCCGGGTCCTTACCGAGCGACGGTAAGCAGTCCCCAACCCGCACATGCCCCACGCAGTGGTCCGTGCCATGGTGGAGTGATGACTACCGGCTACCCAGACCCGGAAAACGACCCCCTCGGAGACTTCCTGGCCCGTTTCCTCGCCGGAGGCACAGGCGCCCGCCCGCGTCATGTGGACATCGCCCGCCTGCTCAGCCAACCGGCCAGGGACCTCGTGCGGGGCGCCGCGCAGTACGCCGCCGAACACGGCAGCCACGACCTGGACACCCAGCACCTGCTGCGCGCCGCCCTGTCCGCCGAACCGACCCGGGGCCTCCTCAGCCGCGCGGGCGCGGATCCCGATTCGCTGGCGGCGGAGATCGACGAGCGCGCGGGCCCGGCCCACACCCCGGAGGGCGAGCTCCCGCCGCCCACGGCGCTCAACCTCACCCCCGCCGTCAAACGCGCCCTGCTGGACGCGCACGACCTGGCCCGGGCCGGCGGCACCGGTTACATCGGCCCGGAGCACGTCCTCGGCGCGCTCGCCGCGAACCCGGACTCCGCCGCCGGTCACATCCTGAACGCGGCCCGGTTCGCCCCGACGGGCCTCCCGCCGGAGGCGCCGGACGGCGTCCAGCCCCGTACCGACCAGCCCCGCCCCACCGGCACCCCGACCCTCGACAAGTACAGCCGTGATCTGACCGACCTGGCCCGGCTCGGCCGGATCGACCCGGTGATCGGGCGCGACGAGGAGATCGAGCAGACCATCGAGGTGCTGTCGCGGCGCGGCAAGAACAACCCGGTGCTGATCGGCGACGCGGGTGTGGGCAAGACCGCGATCGTGGAGGGACTCGCCCAGCGCATCACCGACGGCGATGTACCGGACGTGCTGACCGGGCGGCGGGTGGTCGCGCTGGATCTGACGGGTGTGGTCGCGGGCACCCGTTTCCGCGGCGACTTCGAGGAGCGGCTGACCAACATCGTCGGCGAGATCCGCGCGCACTCGGACCAACTCATCGTCTTCATCGACGAGTTGCACACCGTGGTCGGTGCGGGCGGTGGCGGCGAGGGCGGTTCGATGGACGCCGGCAACATCCTCAAACCGGCGCTGGCACGCGGTGAGTTGCACATCGTGGGCGCTACGACATTGGAGGAGTTCCGCCGGATCGAGAAGGACGCGGCGCTGGCCCGCCGCTTCCAGCCGATCCTGGTGCCGGAACCGTCCGTCGCGGACGCGATCGAGATCCTGCGCGGACTGCGCGACCGCTACGAGGCCCACCACCAAGTCCGCTACACCGACGAGGCGTTGGTGGCCGCGGTGGAGCTGTCGGACCGCTATCTCACCGACCGCAGGCTGCCCGACAAGGCGATCGACCTGATCGACCAGGCGGGCGCGCGGGTACGGCTGCGGGCGCGCACGAAGGGCACGGACGTACGGGCCCTGGAGCGCGAGGTGGAGCAGCTCGCCCGGGACAAGGACCAGGCCGCCGCCGGCGAGGACTACGAGAAGGCCACGCAACTCCGGGACCGGATAGCCGAGTTGAAGGTGCGGCTGGCCGAAGCCGGGGGCGAGGACTCGGGCGACGAGGGTCAGCACCTGGAGGTCACCGGCGAGGCGATCGCGGAGGTCGTGTCGCGGCAGACCGGTATCCCGGTGAGCAGTCTCACCGCGGAGGAGAAGGACCGGCTGCTCGGTCTTGAGGAGCATCTGCACCGGCGGGTCGTCGGGCAGGAGGAGGCTGTCCGGGTCGTGTCGGACGCGGTGCTGCGCTCGCGCGCCGGGCTGGCGAGTCCGGACCGGCCGATCGGCAGTTTCCTCTTCCTGGGCCCGACCGGCGTCGGCAAGACGGAGCTGGCCCGGGCGCTGGCCGAGGCGCTGTTCGGCAGCGAGGAGCGGATGGTCCGCCTCGACATGAGCGAGTACCAGGAACGGCACACGGTCAGCCGGCTCGTCGGCGCCCCGCCCGGCTACGTCGGCCACGAGGAGGCCGGTCAACTGACCGAGGTGGTGCGCCGCCACCCCTACTCGCTGCTGCTGCTCGACGAGGTCGAGAAGGCACACCCGGACGTGTTCAACATCCTGCTCCAGGTCCTGGACGACGGCCGGTTGACCGACTCCCAGGGCCGCACGGTCGACTTCACCAACACGGTGATCGTGATGACCAGCAACCTCGGCTCCGAGGCGATCACCCGGCGCGGTGCCGGTATCGGCTTCGGGCCGGGCGGCGCCGACGCGGACGAGGAGGCGCGGCGCGAGCAGATCCTGCGCCCGCTGCGCGAGCACTTCCGGCCCGAGTTCCTCAACCGGATCGACGAGATCGTCGTCTTCCGTCAGCTCACCGCCGGGCAACTGCGGCAGATCACCGACCTGTTGCTGGAACGCACCCGCCGTCTCCTGCACGCGCAGGGCATCACGGTCGAGTTCACGGACCCCGCCGTCGACTGGCTGTCCCGGCAGGGCTTCCAGCCGGAGTACGGCGCCCGTCCGCTGCGCCGCACCATCCAGCGCGAGGTCGACAACCAGCTCTCCCGGCTACTCCTGGACGGTCGGATCTCCGAGGGCGGCCGGGTGACGGTGGACGTGGCGGACAGGCGGCTCGCGTTCAGGACCGATCCCCAGCAGCCGCCCGCCTCCGACCCACCGTCTACGGAGCAGGATTGACGACCGCCGCCGAGCCGCCGCCGCGCCGCACCTTCTCGGCGGCGGCCAACCACTCGCCGTTCGGCAGCCGTTGCACACCCGTCGCCGCGCCGATCTCCGGGTTCAGCGTGAAGGAGTGCCCGATGGCTTCGAGCTGGGTCTTCAAGTCGCTGTTGTAGAGCGCGGGTTCGAGTTCGGTGGTGGCCGCGTTGCGCTGGCTGGCGCGCGGCGCCGCGATCGCGTCGACCAGCGGGAGACCCCGGTCGAGGAACTCGGTGAGGGTCTGCAGCACGGTCGTGATGATGGTCGCGCCACCAGGTGAACCAAGCGCCACGACCGGCTTGTTGTGCTTGTCGAGGACGATCGTCGGCGAGATCGACGACCGCGGGCGCTTGCCGGGTCCTGGCAGGTTCGGGTCGTGGACGGCCGGGTTGGCCGGGGTGAAGGAGAAGTCGGTCAGCTCGTTGTTGAGCAGGAAGCCGCGGCCGGGCACGGTCATCGCGCTGCCGCCGGTCTGCTCGATGGTGAGCGTGTAGGAGACGACGTTGCCCCACTTGTCGGCGACCGTGAGGTGGGTGGTGTTCTCGCCCTCGTAGGTGGTCGGGGCGGCCGTCCCGGTGGCGGTGCAGGCCGTCGGGTCGCGCGGGTCGGCGGGTGCCAGCGGGCTGGTGAGCACCGCGTCGTCCTTGATGAGGCAGGCGCGCGAGTCGGCGAACTTCTGCGAGAGGAGTTCCTTGGTCGGTACGTCCTCGAAGGCGGGGTCGCCGACCCAGCGCCCACGGTCCGCGAACGCGATCCGGCTGGCCTCGATGTAGTGGTGCAGGTACTGGACCTCGCTCGCCTTCGAAAGGTCCGTCTTCTCCAGGATGTTGAGTGCCTCGCCGACC
The DNA here is from genome assembly GCF_040605995.1 of Streptomyces sp. NPDC005492. Taxonomy (NCBI): domain Bacteria; kingdom Bacillati; phylum Actinomycetota; class Actinomycetes; order Kitasatosporales; family Streptomycetaceae; genus Streptomyces; species Streptomyces sp. NPDC005492. Next base: position 58,428 of record NZ_JBEXDX010000023.1, on the reverse strand, counting down.
GTCGTGCCGCCGGAGGAGGAGGGCGCGATGGAGTAGACGCCGAGTCCGCGGTACGAGGTCTTCGTGGGCGCCTGGAGTTTGGCGCGGTAGGCCGCGAGGTCCTTGGCGGACAGTTGGCCTGGGCGGGCGTTCCACCCCGAACTCGCGTCCACCTTCGGGGTGTTGACCGTGGCGAGGATGTCCTTGCCGAGGTCTCCGTGGTAGATCGCGCCGATCCCCTTCTTGCCCAGCTCCTTGTAGGTGGCGGCGAGTTCGGGGTTCTTGAAGGTGGAGCCGACGACCGGCAGCGCACCGCCGGGCAGGAACAGCTTGGCGGTGTCGGGGAAGTAGCGGAAGCGGGTCTCGTTGGCCGCCGTCTGGCTGCGGAAGGTGTCGTCGACCGTGAAGCCGTCGCTCGCGATCCGCTCGGCGGGCTTGAGCACCGTGCCGAGCTTCTCACTCCCCCACTGGTCGAGGGCCCTCTGCCAGGTGGCGGGCGTGCCCGGGGTGCCGACGCTGAGGCCGCTGCTGACGGCGTCGGCGAAGGCGAGCGCCTTGCCGTTCTCCACGAAGAGGTTGGAGTCGGCGGTCAGCGGGGCCCTCTCGCGGCCGTCGATGGTGTGCACCGTACGGGACTTGGCGTCGTAGTAGACGAAGTAGCCGCCTCCGCCGACACCCGAGGAGTAGGGCTCGGTGACACCGAGCGCGGCGGCGGTGGCGACGGCCGCGTCGACCGCGTTGCCGCCCTTCTTCAGGACCTCGATGCCGGCCGCGGTGGCGTCCGCGTCGACGCTCGCGACCGCGCCGCCGTAGCCGACGGCGACCGGAACCTTCGTCGGGGTGCCGCTCGTGGCGGCCGGCGGGGCCGCGGCCCCGACCGACACCACGGCGGCCGAGACCGCCAGGACCGACAGTTTCCGTGCCACAGGGCGACGCATCCGTACCTCCAGTCCAGAACCGTCCGCGCAGCGTACCCACCTGGCACGGGCCCCGACAGACCGCTTCCGGCCGCCGCCACACGAACGTCACACGTCGAACACCGGTACGTACCAGTCATGCGGGGCCGCTAACATGCGCGCCCATGAATGACGACGTGCGCAACATCGTTCTGGGCGTGGCCGCCGCGGGCATCAGCGCCGCGCTCGGCTGGCTGGCCCGCACCTATCTGTGGAAGCGCAAACTCCGGCGCAAGCAGGCGTTCTTCGGGCTGCCCGACAACTCGGAGTCGCTGCTCGTGGTGAACCGCGAGGCGGGCGGCCCCGAGCTCACGGTGATGCGGCACGACGTGTTCGCGCTGCTCGAACTCGCCGCCCTGATCAAGGACTGCAACGCGCACGCCCAGGTCGTCGCGCACGACGCGGCCCAGCAGGGCTTCGGCGAGCGCACCGAGTTCTGCGTAGGCGGCCCGGCCTCCAACCGGCGTATGACCGCGCACCTGGCGTCCCTGCTCCCCGGCATCCGCGTCAACGTCGACCCCGAACCGGGCCCCGACCGGGGCGCGTTCCAAATAGGCAGCGAGCGCTACCGACTTGAGCCGGGCAGGGGCGAGTACGTGCTCCTCGCCCGGCTCACCGCCGGTCAACTGGGCGGCGCGCGGCCGGTGTTCCTCTTCTGCGGCCAGCGCGCGATCACCAACCAGGCGGCGACCCGCTATCTTGCCCGCAACCACGAGAAGCTGGCGCGCAAACACGGCGGCAACACCTTCGTCCTGCTGCTGAAGGTGGTCAACTCGCAGGCGTACGGCCCCGATGTGGTGGAGCTGGTGGCCGACGTGACCAGGGCTGCGGAAACGCCCCTACCTGCACCGGCTCCGCGCAGTTCGCATCGGGCCTCCTGAGTTCGCGCACGCGCCAAAGATCGTTACTGGCACGTAACTTACTGATGGGTTACCTGGAGTAAGCGACGGCGGTTACCGTCAGGTCACTTTGCATTGACACGTGTGGGGAGTGACCCGTGGGAAACCGTCGCAAGGCCCTGCGTACGACCGCAGTGGGCGCCGTCTCCGCGACCCTGGTCGCCGGAGGCGTCTTCGGGCTCGCCCCCGCCGCCCAGGCCGCCACGAACGGCGTGCGCTTCGTCGACATCGCCGGCGACGGCGGTATGAAGCTCGCGGCGAACGTCGTCACGCCCGCGGGTGCCGACGGCTCGCACCGCTACCCGCTGCTGGTCATGCCCACGGCCTGGGGCTTCCCCCAGGTCCAATACCTGGCTCAGGCACAGAAGTTGGCCGACTCGGGCTATGTCGTGGTGGCCTACAACGTCCGCGGCTTCTGGCAGTCCGGCGGCTCCATAGAGGTGGCGGGCCCGCCCGACGTCGCCGACGCCTCCAAGGTGATCGACTGGGCGCTCGCCAACACCCCCTCCGATGCTGGGCACATCGGCATGGCCGGGGTGTCGTACGGCGCGGGCATCAGTCTCCTCGCGGCCGCATACGACAAGCGGATCAAGGCAGTTGCCTCGCTCAGCGGCTGGGCCGACCTGATCGACTCGATCTACTCGGGCCGTACCGAACACTCCCAGGCGACCGCCCTGCTGAACGGCGTCGGCCTCGTCACCGGCCGCCCGAGCGCGGAGACCAGCCAGGTCTTCAAGGACTTCTTCGCCTCCGACCTGTCCAAGGAACAGGAACTGATCGACTGGGGCAAGAAGCGCTCCCCCGACACCTATGTCGACCGGATCAACAAGAACGGCGCGGCGATCATGCTCGCCAACGCCTGGGGCGACACGATCTTCCCGCCCAACCAGATCGCCGACTTCTACGGCGAGTTGACCGGCCCCAAGCGGCTCGAACTCCGTCCCGGCGACCACGCCACCCCCGAGCTGACCGGAATGTTCGGGCTGCCCAACGACGTGTGGACGGACACCGAGCGCTGGTTCGACCACTACCTCAAGGGCGACGCCAACGGCATCGACCGCGAGCAGCCGGTGGAGCTCAAGTCCCGTTCCACGGGCGGCTACGAGGGCTACCCGGACTGGAAGTCGGTCGGCGCGACGCGGAAGAAGATCGACCTCGCGGGCACGACCACCATCCACACCAACGTCGACTCGGGCGCCGACGGCGGGATCGTCTTCCTCTCCAGCATCCTCGACCAGGTCGCCCAGGTGCCGCCGGTCGCGTCGATCCCGCTGCTGCCGCGCCGCTGGGCCGCCGTCTGGCGGTCGGGGACGTACACGAGTGCCCAACAGGTGCGCGGCACCGTGAAGTTGCACACCACGGTCACCGACACCAAGGAGAGCGGCACCCTCGTCGCCTACCTCTACGACGTGGGCCCGCTCGGCCTCGGCAAGCTGGTCAGCAACGCGCCGTACACCTGGCACGGGCAGACGCCCGGTCAGCCGTTCGGTGCGGACCTGGAGTTGTTCTCCACGGCCTACGACGTCCCGGCAGGGCATCACCTCGCCCTGGTCGTCGACACGGTCGACCCGCTCTACATCGAGCACAACCCGTCCGGCGCGCAACTGACCTTCTCCTCGCCGGCGAACGACCCGTCGTACGTGTCGATCCCGCTGCGCGAGCAGTGATCTCCGGCTGCTGCCAGGCGGGCACGTGCCCTCTCTACTACTGCACCCGCGGCAGCAGCATCCCTGGTTCGGCCGGTGCCACGGCCTCGGTCCTGGGCCTGCGCTGCTCCCGGCGGGACACCCGACCGGCGAACCAGGAGAGCAGCATGCACATCCCGATGCAGATCGGCGAGATCACCATCACCACGGGGATGAACGGCACATCGTAGTCGAGGTCCGACACGATCAGCTTCCCGGTGTGGAGAAACTCCCGTACGGCCGCAGGGCCTGAAACGTCGTAGAGGGCGTTGGCGGTGGTCAATGGATCGCACTCCCCCACTCAGTGCTTGAGGATCTTGGACAGGAAGTCCTTGGCGCGGTCGCTGCGCGGGTCGGTGAAGAACTCCTCGGGGGTGCGGTCCTCGATGACGCGGCCGTCGGCCATGAACACGACGCGGTTGGCGGCGGAGCGGGCGAAGCCCATCTCGTGGGTGACGACGACCATGGTCATGCCGTCGTGGGCGAGTTGGCGCATGACCTCGAGGACCTCGTTGATCATCTCCGGGTCGAGGGCCGAGGTCGGCTCGTCGAAGAGGAGCGCCTTGGGTTCCATGGCGAGGGCGCGGGCGATGGCCACACGCTGCTGCTGGCCTCCGGAGAGCTGCGCGGGGAACTTGGGCGCCTGGTCGGCGAGGCCCACGCGGTCGAGGAGTTCGAGGGAGCGCCGGTCGGCGTCCTCTCGCTTGCGTCCTCGGACCTTGATCTGGGCCAGCGAGACGTTCTGCAGGACGGTTTTGTGGGCGAACAGGTTGAAGGACTGGAAGACCATGCCGACCTCGGCGCGGAGCTTCGCGAGGGCCTTGCCCTCCTCGGGCAGCGGCCGGCCGTCGAGCTGGATCGTCCCGGACGCGATGGTCTCCAGCCGGTTGATCGCCCGGCACAACGTCGACTTTCCCGACCCCGAAGGGCCGATGACCACGACCACCTCCCCCTTGCCGACGGTGAGATTGATGTCCTGGAGGACATGCAACTCCCCGTAGTACTTGTTGACGTCACGCAGTTCGATCAACGGATCGACGGCCATACCCAGACCTACCCACTCTCCGCGCTGTGTCGTGGTTGCCGCAAACTATCCAGCCAAGAGCGGAGTTAAGGCACGACACGCACTTTTCGGGCATTAGCCGTATTTAACCCTCAGTTACTCCTCTGCGACCTCGGCGTAGACCTGCGAAAGCTCAGGCACTCCGCTCGCGGCCCACTCATGGCCGGAGGCCACGACGTCGAACTCGCGCCCTGAGACGAGCCGTACGACGGGCTGCCCGTCCGACCGGATCTCCCAGGCCGCGCCGGGCACCGTGCGCACGATCACGGTCCCCAGATACAGCCCGGCGTCGTTGCCGAGCCAGGACAGGGTCTCCTCGTCGTCCCGCCAGCGCGGGACCAACTGGTCCAGCGCCGCCAACGAGTCGGCGGTGTCGTCGAGTTGGATGCCCTCCCGGGCCGCGAGGTCACGGAGCAGTTGGCACTCCGACAGCAACTCGGCGATGCCTTCGGCGTCGTGCGGACGGTGCTTCTCGCCCCGGTCGCCCAGGAAAGGGATGTTCATCGCTCCAGGGTGTCATTCGCACCGCCCCGCACACCACAGCGCGTCGCCGATGGCGGGTCAGACGTCGAGGTCCACGACCAGCGGTGCGTGGTCCGAGGCGCCCTTGCCCTTGCGCTCCTCGCGGTCGACGTAGGAGTCGGTGACGGCCTTCGCGAACGGCTCGTTGCCGTAGACGAGGTCGATGCGCATGCCGCGGTTCTTCGGGAAGGCGAGCTGGCGGTAGTCCCAGTACGTGTACGGGTGCTCGTACTTGAGGGGGCGCGGGACCACGTCCGACAGGCCCGCTTCGCGCAGGGCGGTCAGGGCGGCGCGCTCGGCGGGGGTGACATGGGTGAGGCCCTCGAAGGCGGCCACGTCGAAGACGTCGTCGTCGGTCGGCGCCACGTTGTAGTCGCCCAGCACCGCGAACGGGCGGCTGCCTCGGGCGTCGTCCGCGACGGCCGCCTTGAGGGCCTCGAACCACTGGAGCTTGTACGCGTAGTGCGGGTGCTCCACCTCGCGGCCGTTGGGCACGTACACCGACCAGACGCGGACCGGGCCGCAGGTCGCCGAGATGGCGCGGGGCTCCTGGACGCCGTCGTAACCCGGGTCCCCGGGAAGGCCCTTGACCACCTCGTCGAGTCCTACGCGGGAGATCACCGCCACGCCGTTCCACCGGCCGGTCGCGTGGACCGCCGCCTCGTAGCCCGCCGCGCGCAGCTCGTCGAACGGGAACTGCGCCTCTGCCAGCTTGGCCTCCTGGAGGCACAACACGTCGGTGCCGCTGCTCTCCAGCCAGGCCAGGAGCCTCGGCAGTCGGGCGGTGATCGAGTTCACGTTCCAGGTCGCGATGCGCATGCCTCACAACCTACCGGGCGGCTCCGACACTCACAGGACCGTGGCCTCGCCCGGTGCCAGCCGCAGGTGCTCAGCGCCGCCGAGCGCGCCGATCTGGTTGTCGTAGATCGGCCGGGCGAGGTCGGTGAGCAGGGCGTCGTGGATGTCGTAGGCGCGCTGCGGCTTGACCTCGCGGACGTAGTCGATGACCTCGGAGATCTTGCTCCAAGGGGCCATCACCGGGAGCATCAGCGTCTCCACGGCCTGGTCGGGGACGGTGAGGGCGTCGCCGGGGTGGAAGACGCGGCCGCCGTCGACGAGGTAGCCGACGTTGGTGATGCGCGGGATGTCCGGGTGGATCACGGCGTGCAGCTGGCCGTGCACCTGGACGTCGAAACCCGCCGCCGTGAAGGTGTCGCCGTGGCCGACGGTGTGCACACGGCCGGGGAAGGCGGCGGAGAGCTGGTCCGCGACCGACTTCAGGGTCCAGATCTCGGCGGCCGGGTTGGCCTCCAGGCCGACGCGCAGCCGGTCCTCGTTGAAGTGGTCGAAATGCTCGTGTGTGACGAGGATCGCGTCCGCGCCGGCCGTGGCGTCCTCCTCGGTGAAGGTGCCCGGGTCGATGACGAGCGTCCGGCCGTCCTTCTCCAGACGGATGCAGGCGTGCGACTTCTTCGTGAGCTTCAGCGTCATGGGTCCATCCTGCCGCGCGGGACCCGCGGAGGGGCGGGTGAGGCTGGTGCTTTCGGTACCAGGCCGACGATCACTCGACGGGGTCAGTCGGTGGGGTCACTCGGTGGGGGTCGTCTCCTCGCGGATGACCTGCTGGGCGACCTTGAACGCGCTGTTCGCCGCGGGCACCCCGCAGTACACGGCCGCCTGCATCAGCACCTCCTTGATCTCGGACGGGGTGAGGCCGTTGCGCAGCGCCGCCCGGGTGTGGAAGGCCAGCTCGTCCAGGTGGCCGCCCGCGACCAGTGCGGTGAGGGTGACACAGCTCCGCGAGCGCCGGTCGAGGCCGGGCCGGTCCCAGATCTCACCCCACGCGTAGCGGGTGATGAAGTCCTGGAAGTCCCCGGAGAACTCGTCGGCCTGCGCGAGCGCCCGGTCGACATGCGCGTCGCCGAGCACCTCACGGCGAACCTTGATCCCGGCGTCGTAGGGATCCGGACGGCCCATGGCCTGCGGCGGTACGGCGGGCGGCGGCGCGATCTCGGCGATGGGCGCGGCCTGCTGCGGCGCGGCGAGGACCGGCTTGACCGGGACCGCCGCGATGGCGATCTGCCCGGTGGAGTGGTCGTAGGCCGGCTGCCAGGCGGTGGAGAAGTGCCGGACCAGGAGGTCGGTGACGGCGGCGGGCTGCTCGACCGGGACGAGGTGCGAGGCGCCGGGTACGACCGCGAGCCGGGCGTCCGGGATGCCCGCGACCAGGGTGCGGGCCTCGGCGGGGCCGGTGACCTGGTCGTCCGAGCCGACCAGGACGAGGGTCGGCACGCCGATCCGGCCGAGTTCGGACCGTACGTCGAACGCGGCGAGCGCCTCGCACGCGGCGATGTAGCAGCCGGGGTCGGTGGTGCGCACCATCTGTACGGCCCACTCGGTGATCGCGGGCTGCGCCGCGGCGAAACCGCTGGTGAACCAGCGGTCGGGCGACATCCGGGCGATGGGGTCGAGGCCGTTGGTGCGCACGATCACCCCGCGCTGGCGGAACTCGTCCGCCGTGCCGAAGCGGGGCGAGGCGGCGATCAGCCCCAGTGAGGCCACCCGTTCCGGGTGGCGCAGCGCCAGTTCGAGACCGACCGCGCCGCCGAGGGCGCAGCCCGCGTAGCCGAAGCGCTGCACGCCGAGGGCGTCGAGCGTGGCCAGCAGCCGGTCGGCCAGGTCGGAGACCGAGCCGGTGGGATGCGCGGGCGAGCCGCCGTGGCCCGGCAGGTCGAAGCGGAAGACCCGCCACTGCTTCGCCAGCTCGGGCACCTGTCTGTCGAACATGTGCCACGTCGTCCCGAGCGACGGGCCCAGGATGATGACCGGGGCGTCTTCGGGGCCGTCGAAGCGGTACTGGAGGGCGGGGGTGTTCATGTCGCTCACCGCTCCAACGTAACCGCCGTTTCTTACCTCCCGGCTGTGGGGCCCCCGGTCTCCCCACCTGGCTCCCACACATCAGTGGGGAACCCTCACACCAACTTCACGGGATGGGCCATGGTGCCTGGGGGCTCAGAAGTCGCCGGGTGCGCCCAGGCCCGTCAGCGCGCCGACCGGGTCCAGGTCGGGGGTGCCTCTGGGCCACCAGTCGTCGTGGCCCGGTTCCGATTCGTAGGCGTACCACAACCCGTCGCGGCCCAGGCGGAGTTGGACATGGCCGTGCGGATGGGTGAGGTGGTTGTGCCAGGGGCGGAAGGCCGGGAGGTCGGCGGCGAGGAGCAGGGGGCGGGCCCGGTCGAAGCGGCCGGCCGGCGGGTCCCAGGGCTCTTCGAGCACCGCGAGGCCCTCGATGCCGCCCTGCCGCCAGGCGGCGACCGCGCGGGCCAGGTCGGCGGGGGTGCGGCCGGTGGCCTTGGCGAGGGAGGCGTAGAGGGAGCGGGTGGCGGCGGTCAGTCCGGAGCCGGGGCGGGCCGCGGCGAGTCGGACCGCGTCCTGCCACAGCGTGAGGTCGGCGACCGGGTCCCGGCCGGTGCTGAGCAGCGCGTGCGCGCGGGCGGCGGCGTCGGTGGCCAACTGGTCGAGCGCGAAGGGGTCCGGGCCACCAGGTGCCGCCGGATACACCGGGGGCTGCTCGGGGTGCGGGGGCGTGGGCAACGGGTGTGGCAGCGGCGGGAGTCGGCGCGGGGCGAGGGCTTCCGTGGCCCGCACTCCGGGGAGGGGTGTCGGTTCCTGCTCCTGGGCGGCGCGGGCCGCCCGGGCCGCGTTGCGCCGGGACAGGGCGTCGAGTAGCGGGCGTTCGCCCCGGCCGCGGAGCAGGAGCAGGACGAAGGGGTCGGCGTCGAGGAGGCGCGCGGTCTGGTAGCAGAGCGCGGCGGCGTGCTTGCAGGGGTGACCGGAGTCGGGGCAACTGCAATGGGGGGCGAGGTCGCCGGGCCCCGGCAGCAGCGGAACCCCGCTCTCGGCAAGGGACTTGGGCATCTCCTTGTCGAGCAGCGCGGCGATGTGCCCGGGCCGGTCGGCGGCGGTGTCCAGGAACCGCTCCCAGTCCGCGTCGTCGAGCGTCCGCAGGCGCACCTGCACGCGGTACGGCCGCGCGCGGCTGCCCTGCACATACGCGAGTACGAGCCCCGGCGTCACGGTGATCGCGTCGACATGCCCCTTCTCCGCGTAACCCCGCCCGCGCGCAAGCCGCTTGGCGTCGAGCGCGCCTTCCTCCAACGCGGTGACCCAGGCGTTGCCCCACCAGGTCTCGGCGAAGCTCGCGCTCTCCGCGGACCTGGGCGGGAACGCGGGGAAGGTGCGGCGGAGGTCGCTGTCGCGGGACGGGGAGGCCATGGAGGTGAGGGTGGGGGTTGTGGGGGCGGCGGGTGAGTCGGGCTCTGGCGGCTCACTACGGTCTGGTGTCCGGACGTCCCGACTCCCTTGCTCCGCCAGGTCGTTGTCACCGGTCAGCACCGCGCCGGAGTCATCCTCCTCGGGCATCCGAAAGGCACCGGCGAGCACATCACGCACCGCGCGCGCCCGGGCGGCTTCTACACCGCTGGGTTCCTGAGCAGGGGTACGGCGGGGTGGCCGGCCTTTGGACCCAACTCCCCGGTGCCCCGCGTCTGTCGGGACCTGTCGGCTCTCCCGCCGAGCCGCCCGCAATGCCTCGCGCGCGACATCGGCGGGGCGAGTGGTCGGCTGGTCGCCGGTGGCGGGAGCGGGATCGCCCTGTTCCGAGGGAGTGGTGTGGGTGCCCTCGACGTCGGCCGTGGGGGGCGCGCCCGTGGCGGAGCCATCGGGCACCGCTTCCGATTCCGACGGCCCGTCCCCACGCCGAACGGGCAGCGCACCGCGCAATGCGGCACGGGCTGCGTCACCGGGTCGGGGTACGGATGGGGAGGGGGCGGTCGGCGGGGGTGAGGTGCTCGGCCTCGCCTCGGGACCGTTCTGCGGGGGCGCTTCTACCGCCGCTTGGTCCGGTTCGGGGGGCATCACCGCCCGAGCCTTCGACTTCCCGGTACCCGCCGAGCCGCCCGCCCGCGTCTCCGGCGCCCGCTCCCGACGCTCACGCGCGGCCCGCAGGGCTTGGCGCGCGAGGTCGGCGGGGCGAGCGGGTGGTTCCTCGGCCGATCCGCTCGCCGCCCCTGCCGCCTGCACCTGCTGCGGTTCCTTTTCGTCTACCTCAGGTCCGACAGCCCGCTGCGGCTCAGCTTCGCCTGCTTCATACCCCGAGATCCGCTCGGGGTCTGCTTTGCCTCCACCGGGCCCGACCTCGTCCACCCCCATCACGACGTCCTCCGCAACGACACCAGGTCGGACAGCTCCCGGTCCGTCAGCTCGGTCAGGGACGACTCGCCGGAGCCGAGGATCGCGTCGGCCAGTGCCCGCTTGGATTCGAGCATGTCCGCGATGCGGTCCTCTACCGTGCCCTCGGTGATGAGGCGGTGGACCTGTACCGGCTGGGTCTGGCCGATGCGGTAGGCGCGGTCGGTGGCCTGTTCCTCGACGGCCGGGTTCCACCAGCGGTCGAAGTGGACGACGTGGCCCGCGCGGGTGAGGTTGAGGCCCGTGCCGGCCGCCTTCAACGACAGCACCAGGACCGGGGTCGCGCCGTCCTGGAAGCGGTCGACCATGCGCTCCCGCTCCGGTACCGGTGTGCCGCCGTGGAGCAGGTCGACCGGGACCGCGCGGGCCGAGAGGTGGGCGGTGATGAGGCGGGCCATGCCGACGTACTGCGTGAAGACGATCGCGGAGCCGTCCTCCGACAGCAGCGTGTCCAACAGCTCGTCCAGCAGGGCGAGTTTGCCGGAGCGGGCGGCGAGGCGGTCTCCGGCGGCCTGTGCCGCCGTGTGCTCCTCCTTGAGGTACAGCGCCGGGTGGTCGCAGATCTGTTTGAGGGAGGTGAGGAGCTTGAGGACCAGCCCCCGGCGTGCGATGCCCTCCGTCGTCTCGATGGCCAGCATCGACTCCCGGACGACCGCCTCGTAGAGCGAGGCCTGTTCGCGGGTGAGCGGGACCGGGTGGTCGGTCTCCGTCTTGGGGGGTAGTTCGGGGACGATGCCGGGGTCGGACTTCTTGCGGCGGAGGAGGAACGGGCGGACCAGGCGGGCGAGTCGGGTCACCGCCTCCTCGTCCTCGCCGTTCTCCACCGCACGCGCGTGCCGGGCGCGGAAGGACTTGAGGGGGCCGAGGAGTCCCGGAGTCGTCCAGTCCAACAGGGCCCAGAGTTCGGAGAGGTTGTTCTCGACCGGGGTGCCGGTGAGGGCCACGCGCGCGGGGGACGGGATGGTGCGCAGTGCCTTCGCCGTCGCCGAGTACGGGTTCTTGACGTGCTGGGCCTCGTCCGCGACGACCATGCCCCATGGTTGCTGCGCGAGGGTCGCCGCCGCCGAGCGCATCGTGCCGTACGTCGTCAGGACGAAGCCGCCACTCAGGTCCTCCAACGTGCGGTCCGGGCCGTGGAAGCGGCGGACGGGGACTCCGGGGGCGAAGCGGGTGATCTCCCGCTGCCAGTTGCCGAGGAGCGAGGCGGGGCAGATCACCAGGGTGGGGTCGCGGTGTGCCCGGCGCAGATGGAGGGCGATGAGCGTGATCGTCTTGCCGAGGCCCATGTCGTCGGCGAGGCAGCCGCCCAGGCCGAGGGAGGTCATCAGGTCCAGCCAGGCCAGGCCCCGGAGTTGGTAGTCCCGGAGGGTGGCCTGGAGGCCGGAGGGGGGCTCGGCGGGGTGGATGCCTGCCGTCAAGCGGTCGCGCAGGGTGGCCAGCGCGCCCACCGGGACGGCCTCCACCCGCTCGCCGTCGACGTCCGCCGTGCCCGTGAGCGCGACGGACAGCGCGTCGACCGGGTCGAGCAGGCCCAGTTCGCGTTTGCGGGCCTTGCGGACGAGGGCCGGGTCGACCAGGACCCACTGGTCCCGCAGCCGTACGACGGGACGGTGGGCCTCGGCCAGGGTGTCCATCTCGGCCTCGGTGAGCGGGTCGCCGCCGAGCGCCAACTGCCAGCGGAACTGGAGGAGTTCCTCGCTCTCGAAGAAGCCCGTGCCGTCGGTCGCCGAGCCCGGCGCCGAGCGGACCACGGCGGATGCCGTCAGGTCCTGTGCCAGGTCCCGGGGCCAGTGGACGGCGACCCCGGCGGCCGCGAGCCGGGTGGCCGCCATGCCGAGCAGATCGCCCAACTCCTCCTCGGACAGGGTGAGTACATCGGGCACGTCCTGTTCGCTGAGGCGGTCCAGCGGAGGCCAGACGCGGGCGGCCCGGCGTACGGCCAGCGCGGCATCCACGCGGGCGCGCGGGCCGAAGGCGGTGTCCGCCGTGCCCGCCCACAGGGCCGCCGCGTCGACCACGAGGGTCGGGTCGGCGAGGCTGTGCACCTGGACGATCGCGGCGCCCGCGCTGCGCACCTGCCCGCCGTCGTCGAACAGGTCGTAGGCCGACAGGTCCAGGCGGAGCGAGATCCGCACGCCCGCGTCCATGCCGGCGGCGACCTCCGCGGCCCAGTCCTGGGCGTCTGGCAGCCGCTGCGGCGGGCGGGCCGCGAAGGGCATCCCGGAGGTGTAGGGCGCGGCCGGGGTGCGGGGCAGGGTGTCCGCGACCGCGTCCAGGAAGGACCGCATGAGCGCCTCGGGCTCGGGCAGCCGGAGCGGGCCGGGGCCGGGCAGCGGAACCGCGTGGCCCTCGTACGGAAGGGCCGCCGCGACCGCGCGTACGTGTGCGATGTCCTCCGGCTCCAGGGGGCCTGCGCGCCAGGCGTCGTGGCCCGTCGCGGTGAGGCCGGGGAGCAGCCGGCCGCGGGCGGCGAGCCGCAGCGCGTGCAGGGCGGCGGCGCCCCAGCACGCCGTGGCGGGGTGGGCGGCGGGGTCGCGGCGGGCGCGCACGAGCAGGGGCAGCGCCGCTTCGATCGGCATGGTCAGCGCGGGGGTGGGCCTGCGGCGGACTGTGGAGCCGTGCCGTCGTACGACGGTCAACTCGGTGTGTTCCGCGCCCTGTTCGGCCGCGGGAAGGGGGGTCTCGCCGTCGGGGTCCCAGAAGGCGACGCGGCCCTCGCGCGGGAGGGGGGACGGCAGGAAGACCGCGGCCAGTCGGACGGGGATCTGCTCCGTCGATGCCGTGTCGGTCATACGTCCTGTCACCTCCCGCCCCTCAGTCGTGTCACTCGTCTTCGACTCTACGGGCGGGGTCTGACAATCGGTCCCGGCGACGGGCCGGGGCCGCCCCCGCTAGGGAACCGTGCGGGAGACGACGTAGACCATGGGGAGCTTCGGGTCGGACAGGTTCACCACGATGTCCTGGGTGGGGGCCGGGTCCTTCTGCTTGTTGACGACGCCCCACCAGGGACCGGGGCCGGTGAACTTCCAGCCGGTGATCTTCTGGTCGCGGTCGCTGATGGTGATGTCGTTCTTCTTCAGCGTGTCCCGGTCGACGTTTATCCCGGCGAGGAAGGTGTCGAGGCCGGCGTCGGTGGTCTCGAACTGGACGTAGAGGCGGCTGGTCTTCCAGTTGTTGGTCTCGTAGAAGGCGACCTTCTCGGCGGGGTGCGGGACGGGTACCTGGTAGAGGCGCCGTTGCACCTTGGAGGGCCAGCCCGTCGTGAGGCCGGTCGCCGAGTACTTGTCCTCCTTGTCCTTGCCGCTGTTGCGGCTCTGGTTGGCGGAGATCACCAAGTAGCCGGCCGGTACGCCGATGAGCAGCACGATGATGAGCAGGGTGAGCGCCCGGCGGCGGGCCTTGTGGCGGGGGTCCTCGGGTGGCCGGGGTGGCTCGTCGCGGGGCGCGGCCTGGCGGGGCAGCGATGCGGTCATGCGGTGTCCTGGCTGCCGCGCCGGAATTCCGCGAACCGCTCGTAGCGCTCGTACCGCTCGACCCGGCGGCGCTTGGCGCGGCGGAAGCGGCGGGCGACCAGGCGGGCGAGGTCGGCGGCGCCGACCATGCCAGCCTCGGGGCCGAGCTGGGCGCGCACTATGCGGGCCTCGGGGCGGTAGCCGCGGCCGGTGAGCTGCCGCTTGAAGGCGTCCCGCGCGGGGCCGATCAGCAGGTCGTCGGCGGCCGAGACACCACCGCCGATCACGAAGCAGGACGGGTCGAGGGCGGCGGCGAGGTTGGCGATGCCGACGCCGAGCCACTGGCCGATGTCCTGGAACAGCTCGATGCTCATGGCGTCGCCGTCACGGGCCAGCTCGGTGATCATCGGCCCTGTGATGTCGCCGATGTTGCCCTTGACGTGCTCGATGATCCCGTACGCCACCGGGGAGTCGGCGGCGGCCAGCTCGCGGGCCTCCCGGACCAGCGCGTTGCCGGAGCTGTACTGCTCCCAGCAGCCGCGGTTGCCGCACGGGCAGCGGTGGCCGCCGGGCACGACCTGCATATGGCCGAACTCGCCGGCGACGCCGTACTTGCCGCGCTTGACCTGGCCGTCCTCCAGGATCGCGCCGCCGATGCCGGTGCCGAGCGTGATCATGACGAGGTGGTCCTCGCCGCGGCCGGCGCCGAAGCGCCACTCGGCCCAGGCGGCGGTGTTGGCGTCGTTGTCCACCAGGACGGGCACGGAGAGTCTGCTCGTGATGCGGTCCCGGAGAGGCTCGTTCCGCCAGGACAGGTGGGGCGCGAACAGGACGCGGTTGCGCTCGGCGTCGACCCAGCCGGCCGCGCCGATGCCGACCGCGTGCACGTCGTGCCGGTCGGACAGGTCCAGGACCAGTTCGACGATGGTGTCCTCGACGACCTTGGGGCTCTTGGACTTGTCCGGGGTCTCCGCGCGGAGCTTCTCCAGGATGTTGCCGTCGGCGTCCACGACGCCCGCCATGACTTTGGTGCCGCCGATGTCGATGCCGACCGTGGGCACGCGGGGTGCCGTCAGGTGCGAGCGGCGCTCCCGGGTGCCGACGGTGCGGAGCGCGGGAGCGCGGCGGGAACCTATGGGGGCGCTGAAATTGCCGTAGGTGCTCATCAGCCCCGATTCTGCCTCACCGTCGGGACGGGTGCCGTACGGGGGAGGACAGCGCTCACACATCAATTCGGCGCCGCCCGGTCTTATTGTCCTGACATTACGACCGATGCCGCCGGGCAAACCATCGCACTCAGGGACGTACCAGAAGCTGGAACTCGAAGGAGTAGCGGGTCGGCCGGTAGGTGTGGCTGCCGAACTCCACCGCCCGGCCCGTGTCGTCGAACGTGGTGCGCTGCATCGTGAGCAGCGGGGCCCCCTCGGACTCGGCGAGCCGCTCGGCCTCCTCGGCGGTGGCGCCACGGGCGCCGATGGACTGGCGGGCGCTGTGCAGGGTGATCCCGGCGGTGCGCATCATCCGGTACAGACCGGTGGCCTCCAGTTGTGCGGTGTCCAGGTCGAGCAGTCCGAGCGGCAGGTGGTTGCTCAAGTACGCCATCGGCTCACCGTGCGCGAGGCGCAGCCGGTCGACCCGGTGCACGTCGCTGCCCTCGGCCACGCCGAGGGCAGCCGCCACCTCGGCGGACGCCGGGACGACGGTGTTGACGAGGACCTTCGTGGCGGGTCGCTGACCGGCCGCCTCCAGGTCGTCGAAGAGGCTGCTGAGTTCCAGCGGGCGTTTGACCTGACTGTGCACGACCTGGGTGCCGACGCCCCGGCGGCGCACCAGGAGGCCCTTGTCGACCAGGGACTGGATGGCCTGGCGGACCGTGGGCCGGGACAGGCCGAGTCGCGCGGCCAGCTCGATCTCGTTGCCCAGCAGGCTGCCGGGGGTGAGCGAGCCGTGCTCGATCGCGGCCTCCAACTGCTGGGACAGTTGGAAGTACAACGGCACCGGGCTGCTCCGGTCCACGCTGAGTTCGAGCGGCACTCTCGGGTCCACATCTGGTTTCGGCACGGGCCGAGCGTAGCTCTGTGAATGGTTGACGGGAAGTGATGTAGTTCGATTGTCCGGACATACGCATTGACAGCGCGGCTGGTCGGCCCCCAGTTTGTTCCCATGCGCATCGGAGTCATCGGTACGGGCCGCATCGGGACCATCCATGCCAGGACCCTCAGCCGTCATCGCGAGGTCGGTTCGCTGATCCTCACGGACGTGGACCCGGCACGGGCCCAGGAGCTGGCCAACCGGCTGGGGGAAACAGCGGCACCGAGCACGGAGGAGATCTTCAAGTGGGGTGTGGACGCCGTGGTGATCACCACGGCGACATCGGCGCACGCCGAATTAATAGGCAGGGCGGCGCGATCCGGGCTCCCGGTGTTCTGCGAGAAGCCCATCGCGCTCGATCTGCCGGGTTCCCTGCAGGCGATCGCCGAGGTCGAGACGGCGGGAACGATCCTTCAGATGGGGTTCCAGCGCCGGTTCGACACGGGCTACACGGGCGCCCGGGAGGCGGTGCGCTCGGGCCGGCTGGGACGGCTGCACACCGTGCGGGCGATGACCTCCGACCAGTCGCCGCCCCCGGCCGCCTATCTGCCGATCTCCGGCGGCCTGTACCGGGACACCCTGATCCACGACTTCGACATGCTGCGCTGGGTGACCGGCCGCGAGGTCGTCGACGTGTACGCGGCCGGGTCGGACGCCGGGCCCGCGATGTTCCGCGAGGCCGGTGACGTCGACACGGCCGCGGCCGTCCTCACCCTGGACGACGGCACGCTAGCGACGGCCACGGCGACGCGCTTGAACGGGGCGGGCTACGACGTCCGCATGGAGCTGGCCGGAGAACTCGACCAGGTCGTGGTCGGCCTGGACGACCGCACACCGATCGCCTCCACCGAGCCGACCGGCCCGCCGGCCGCGACCAAGCCGTGGACCGGCTTCCTGGAGCGCTTCGCGCCCGCCTACGAGGCCGAGCTGATCGCCTTCGTCGAGGTGGTGGTCGGCCAGCGCGCCAACCCGTGCGACGGCCGCGAGGCCCTCCAGGCACTGCGGATCGCCGAGGCGTGCGACGTGTCGCGGCGCGAGCGAAGACCGGTCCGGCTCGGCGAGATCGCGGGCGGCTACGCCCTCAGTTGAGCAGCCGTATCGCCGGGGTGGTCACGTCCTTGGCGATCACCGACTCGCAGTGCGCGCACCGAAGTTCGCTGGGCCGCCGGAGGTTGGTCTGCACACTGTGCTTGCCCGCCTCCGTCCCCTCGCGACAGTAGGAGCCGAGGTGCAGTCGCACCCAGGGGTGGCTGGTCGGGGCCATGGCGGGACGGTCGTGGCGGGTGTCCTGGAAGGGCGCCCACCAGAAGTCGACCAGGGCACGCAGGGCCAGCCGCTCCGCGCCCTCGGTCGTGTCGTACGCGGTGATCCGGCCGGCCGTGAAGTGGCTCGGGAAACCGCTGCGGCTGCCCGAGCACCGGGCCCGTTCTGCCCCGCACTCGTAGACCTGGGTACGGCCGGTCCGCTCGCAGACGAAGCAGTCGACGCTGAACTCCAGTCGTGGACTCCAGTGCAACTTGTGCGAGTTGGCGCCGGTCATCCGTCCGGTCAGCTCCGCGGTGATCTCGGCGGTACGCAGCATCCAGGGCTCTCCTCAGGGGGTTCGGACCGGCAGCACCGTGCCCTGGGCGACCGCGCACAGGGTCTCCGTGCCGTCGTCGGCGACCGCGAGGACGTCGCAGCGGACCACGGCCTGGCGGCGGCCCGCGTGGACGACCTCCGCGCGGGCGCGCAGGGTGCGGCCGGTGGCCGGGCGGACGTACTGGACGGTGAGGCCGCCGGTGAGGACCGCCGGGCCGAGGACCGCGCCGCCGGCGAAGGTGAGCGCGTTGTCGGCGGCGTAGGCGAGGACTCCGCCGTGCACGAAGCCGTTCTGCTGGTGGAGGTCCTCCCTGATGTCGATCTCCAGCGTGGCGGCGCCGTCCCCGAAGGCACTCAGCCGCGCGCCGAGCAGCCTGCTGAAGGGCTGGCTCTCCAGCGTCTTTCGGGCCATGTCCAGGTCGAACTCGACGGGTGCGGTCACGAGGGGCACGCCTCCAGCGGCTGCTACGACTTTCACGGCGCTACGGCCGTGCGGTCCGGCCGTTCTACCAGCGCACCGGCAACGCGCGCATCCCGCGCATCAGCATGCCCGGGAGCCAGTCGCCGGGCGGGCCGTCCAGGGCGAGGCCGGGGGCGCGCTCCAGCAGGGTGCGGATCGCCGTGCGTGCTTCGAGGCGGGCCAAGGGGGCGCCGAGGCAGTAGTGGATGCCGTGGCCGAAGGCGAGGTGGCCGCGCGCGTCGCGGCGGATGTCGAAGCGGTCCGGGGCGGGGAAGCGGTCCCCGTCGCGGTCGGCGGCGGTCAGGCCGACCATGACCGGGTCGCCCTTCCCGATGGCGGTGCCGGCGATGTCCAGGGGTTCGGCGGCGAAGCGGAACGTGCCGTTCTCCACCGGGCCCTCGTAGCGCAGCATCTCCTCGATCGCGCCGTCCAGGAGGGTCCTGTCCGCGCGCAGGGCGGCGAGTTGATCCGGGTGGGTGAGCAGGGCGTGGATGCCGCTGGTGAGGAGGTTGACGGTCGTCTCGTGGCCGGCGATGAGCAGGATGAAGGCCATGCCCCGCAGTTCCTGCGGGGAGAGCCGGTCGCCGTCCTCGGCGGTGGTGCGGATCAGGTCGCTGAGGAGGTCCCCGCTCGGACCGGCGCAGCGCTTGTCCTCGATCAGGTCGCCGAGATACGCGGCGAGCCGTACGAACGCCTCGTGCTCGCTGCCCGAACTGGTGGGCGCGACCGTCTCCGTGGACAGCTTCCGGAACTCAGCGCGGTCGAGCTCGGGGACGCCGAGCAGCTCGCAGATCACGGTGATGGGCAGCGGGTAGGAGAGCGAGTCGACGAGGTCCGCGCGGCCGAGCGGCAGCATCGCGTCCAGCAGTTCGTCGGTGATCTGCTGGACGCGCGGGCGCAGTTCCTCGACCCGGCGCATGGTGAACGCGCGGGTGACGAGCCCGCGCAGGCGGGTGTGGTGCGGTGGGTCGACGGTCAGCAGGTGCCTGCCGATCAACTCCTCGTCGAGGAACGTCATCCCGATCCTGCTGCCGTCCTTGGCCAGTCGCGGGTCGGTCAGTGCCGCGCGGGCCTCCTCGTACCCGACGATCAGCCAGGTCACGTGGTGCTCGTCCGGCACCGGCAACCGGACGCGGTGCACCGGGCCCGACTTCCGCAGCATGGCGTACACCTGATGCGGGTCCCGCCTGAACTCCTCGCCGTACTCCCCCAGATCGATCACGTCGGTCATGCCTGCCCCCTCCCGGACGATCCCCCGAGATCTCCCAGTGCAGTGAGAACGCCCGGCGCCGACGGCTAGTGCCCGCTTCCCCCGTCCTCTTCGAGCAGGCCCGCGTCGTACGCCAACAGGGCGATCTGCACACGGTTGTTGAGGTCGAGCTTGGCCAGGATGCGGGAGACGTGGGTCTTGACGGTGGCGACACTCATGAAGAGGCCGGCGGCGATCTCGGCGTTGGCGAGGCCCTGCCCCACGGCGACGGCGACCTCGCGTTCGCGGTCGCCCAGGGCGGCGATGCGTTCACGCGCGCGTGCGCGACGGGTGTCGGTGGCGGTGCCGGCGGCGTGCTCCATCAACTGGCGGGTGACCGCGGGCGACAGGACGGGATCGCCGGCCGCGACCCGGCGTACCGCGTCGATGATCTCGGCGGGCGGGGTGTCCTTGAGGACGAACCCGGCGGCGCCCGCGCGCAGGGCCCGCAGCACCTGTTCGTCGGCGTGGAAGGTGGTGAGAACGATGATCTGCGGCGCGTCGCCGCGCGCGCGAAGCAGTTCGGTCGCGGTCAGTCCGTCCACCGACGGCATCCGGATGTCCATGAGGACGACGTCCGGATGGACTCGGTCGACGAGTTCCTTGACCTCACCGCCGTCGGCGGCCTCACCGACGATCTCGATGTCGGCGGCGCCGCCCATCATGAAGGACAGCCCGGCCCGCACCAGCGGGTCGTCGTCGACGAGGAGCAGTCTGATCGCAGTCATGGGGTTACGTAACCACGGTCGCGGGGCGGTGGGTGACCCCGCCGCATCCCGGACACCCCCGGACCCCCTTGTCCGGAAAGGGAGTTACCCCTGAAGCCGCCCGGCCCTCACCCCCACGGCAGCCACGCCCGAACCCGGAACCCCCCGCCCTCCGGGCCGTGCTCCAGGCGGCCGCCCGCCAGGGTCGCCCGCTCGGTCAGGCCGATCAGACCCTGGCCGGAGCCGGGGACATGGGGGACCTCGCCCTCCGGGGGCGGGTTGTGCACGGCGATGAGGAGGCCGTCGCCCGGGGTGCCGGTGACCGTCACCGTGACCTCCGTGCCGGGGGCGTGTTTGCGGGCGTTGGTGAGGGCCTCCTGGGCGATGCGGTAGGCGGTGCGGCCGATCGAGGCGGGGACGGCGGCCGGGTCGGTGACCCGGTTGTCGAGGGTGACCTTCATGCCGGCCTCGCGGGACTCGGTGACCAGCGCGTCCAGGGCGCCGAGGGTGGGCTGGGGGCGGCCCGTGTCGTCGGGCTCGCCCGCGCGCAGCACCCCGATGATCTCCCGCAGGTCCTGAAGTGCCTCGTGGGCGCTCTCCCGGATGACGCCGGCCGCCCGCGCGACCTCCTCCTGGGGCGCGTCCGGGCGGAACTCCAGCGCGCCCGCGTGCACGCTCAGCAGGGTCAGCCGATGCGCCAGCACGTCGTGCATCTCGCGGGCGATGGCCTCGCGGGCCAGCCGCTGGGCCTGTTCGGCGCGCAGCTCGGCCTCCGTCTCGGCGCGCCGGGCGCGGTCGCGCAGGCTCAGCATGAGCTGCCGCTTGGACCGCACGAACATGCCCCAGCCGATGACGGTGAGGGTGAACAGCTCGGTGAAGACGACCGCGCCGGCGTACGGCAGGTCGGGGTCCGGGCGCAGCCAGAAGACGAACGGGGCCAGCACGAGCTGTATGCCGCCGATCCAGGCGACGTAGCGGAAGGGGCGATGCACCGCGAGGGTGAAGACGGCGACCATGGCGGCGCCCCCCGCCGTGTTCGACACGAGGCCGACGGGGATCATCGCGACGGCCAGCCCGACCGGCCAGCGCCGGCGCAGCCACACCGCGCCGCAGGCGAGGACCCCGAACAACTGGTCCAGGACGGCGAGGGAGTGCGGGGTCCCGGTGTCGTCCCTGAGGGTCTGCGCGGCCGCCAGTCCGATGAGCACGGCCAGCAGGAAGCAGCAGATGTCGACGACCCAGTCGCGTGCGGTACGGCGGGGCCGCCCGCGGCGTTCGACGTCGGGATCGAGTTGGTCGGCCACGGCGGACGGCAGCAGCCAGCGGCGCCCGGCGAACGCCGGCGGAACCTGCGCGGTCCTGTCATCGGTCACGGTCGACAAATCTATGCGGCGCCGGGCCCGGTCACCGCACCGCGACGGGGATCGGCGACCAAAGTCGCGCGGTCACAGACTTTCGGCGGACATGCCTCGCCCCGCGGCCGTGGAACGTGGGGGGAGCCGCGGGGCGAGGGGCGAGCGGTGGTGCAGCCTGTCGGTCGGCTCAGCAGCCGAAGTTGATCAGGTTGAAGGTGACGTAGTGGTCGGAGGTGTAGTAGTCCTCCTGGGTCTTCTCACCGGTGACGATGCGACGCGCTCCGCGCGTGGACGCACCGGGGGTGATGACCGTGTACTCGTGGTAGTAGCCGGACGCCTGGCTGGGCAGGACGCCTTCCTGGTTCCGGAAGACGACTCCGTCCTGCGAGTACGGGAAGGGGCCGTCCGACGCGATCAGGTCGAGCGTGTCGTAGGCCTGGGACGGCAGCTTGGTGTAGCAGATGCTGCCGACAGCGGCGTCCGCCGTGGTGGCGGAGACGGTGCCGCCCACGAGCAGGGCGGACAGGAGAGCGGCTGCGGTGCCGATTCGAGTGGCGCGTGGGGGGAATCTCATGGACTCATGATGACGCGCGTAGATAGTGGCATGTCAATGACAACCGCAGAGATTTTCCCGTCAAGTCCGATGAGTTTTCCGGGAGTTAACGTGCGGCCCCGCGTCCCCACGCCGTCCCCACAAGAACGAGTACGCCGCCCGCCAGCCCGAACGCGCCGAGCCGCTCGCCGCCGAGCGCGATACCGGCCGCGGCGGCCCACAGGGGCTCGGTGCCGAGCAGCAGACTGACCCGGGACGGAGAGGTCCGGCGTACGGCCCACATCTGGACGAAGAACGCGAACAGCGTGCAGAACACCGACAGGAACAGCAACCCGGCCCACTCGCGCGCCCCGAAGTCCGCGGCCGTCGCCCACGGGGTGGTGTCGGCGCCGGCCGACAGCAGCGCGAACACCGTTACGGCGGCGCCGAGTTGGACGGTGGTCAGGGACAGCGCGTCGGCGCCCCGGACGGACTTCACCCGGGACATGGTCAGGACGTGCAGGGTCCGGGCGAGGGCCGCGAGCAGCATCAGCAGGTCGCCGAGGGAGGGGCGGGTGAAACCGGCGCCCTGGGTCAGGAGCAGCACGCCGAACACGGAGAGCGCGGCGGCTCCGAGGAAGGCGCGAGAGGGCCGGGTGCGGGTCACGGCGGCCTCGGCGAGCGGGGTGAAGATCATGGTGAGGCTGATGATGAGGCCCGCGTTGGTCGCCGAGGTGTGGACGACGCCGTAGGTCTCCAGGAGGAAGATCCCGGCGAGGATCAGCCCGAGCAGGCCCGCACCGCGCCATTGGGCTCCGGTCAGGGCGCGCAGCGAGCGGTGGCCCACGACCGCCAGGACGGGCAGCACGAGGGCGAAGCGCAGGACCAGGACGGCGAGGACCGTACGGGCGGTGGTGATGTCCTTGGCGGCGAGATAGCTGGCGCCCCAGACCACGGCGACCAGCAGGACGGGCAGGTCGGTCTGCCAGGTGCGGCGGGGCGCGACGACGAGCGGTGCGGCGATCGAGGACATGGGGGCGGCTCTCCGGGTCTCCAATGGCTGGGTGGAGACAGCGGCGGCTCCCACGCGGACGATCACCGTACCGGCGCGGCCCCGCGTCGACTAGGCGTTTTCGGTGCCCGCGTCCTCGTCCGCATAGGAGCCGTACTTCGGGCTGCCCGCCAGGTCGTACGACTGGATGGAGACGCCGGTGCTGGTGACGCGCCCGTCCGTCCGGCGGAAGGCCATGGGGGCGGTGCCCTCGGGGAACAGACGCAGGCCGCTGCCGAGGACGACCGGGAAGGTCACCAGGTGGATCGTGTCGAGAAGGCCGAGCGTGAGGAGGGACCGGACGAGGGCGCCGCTGCCGTGCACCTGGAGTTCGCCCTCGGTGCGCTCCTTGAGGTCGGTGACCTCCTTGGCGAGGTCGCCGCCGAGGACGGTGGTGCCGGCCCAGGAGGGGTCGGTGAGGGTGGTCGAGGCGACGTACTTCGGCAGGGCGTTGAGCTTGGACGCGATCGGGTCGGCGGGGTCGGTCTTGAGCGGCCAGTACGAGGCGAAGATGTCGTACGTACGGCGGCCGAGCAGATAGGCGCCGGAGCGGTCGAAGACCTCGACCACGAACCGGCCGAAGTCATCGTCGCCGTACACGAAGCTCCAGCCGCCGTGCTCGAAGCCGCCGCGCCGGTCCTCTTCCGGCCCGCCGGGGGCCTGGTAGACGCCGTCGAGGGTGACGAAGATAGTGGAGACGAGCTTGCCCATGTCGGGTGCCTGCTTCCTGGTGCGGGGGCCGATGGTGTCATCAGCTCAGACCCCGTGGGCCCCCGCAACTCATCGGTCGTCGCTACGGCGGCTCATCCCGCGTGGGTCGAGAACAGGCCGCCGGTCGGGCCCTGCTTGTCGCCGCCCTGGGCCTTCTTCAGTGCGTTGGCCAGGCTCTCGATGGTGAGGGACTGGAGGATCACCCTGCCGTTGCCCTCCAGGGTGGCCAGGGAGAGGCCTTCGCCGCCGAACACGGCGTTCATCAGGCCCTGGCGGTTGAGGCCGCCGATGCGCTGGACCCCGTACTGGATGCCCTCCTCGAAGGCGACGACGCAGCCGGTGTCGACCTCGATGCGGCCGCCGAAGTCGGCCGGGTTCAGGTCGATGAAGTTGCCCGCGCCGGCGATGATCACCGTGCCGTGCCCGGTGAACTTCTCCAGGACGAAGCCCTCGCCGCCGCTCATGCCGGTGCGGCCGCCCTGGAAGGCGATGCCGAACTGGACGCTGGACTCGGCGGCGACGAAGGCGTCCTTCTCCGCGAACCACGCGCGCGTGCCGTCCAGCTCCAGGGCGCGCATCTCACCGGGGAGCACGCCCGCGAAGCCGACGGTGCCCTCGCCGCCCTGGGAGGTGAAGTACTGGAAGGCCAGCGACTCGCCGGCGAGCATGCGCTGACCGGCCTGCATGGCCGTGCCCATGGCCTGGCGGAGCATGCCGCCCATGCCTCCGGCGCCTGAGCCACCCTGCTGCTGGCCGCCGCTCGACGGGCCGCTCAGGCGGGTTTCCATGGTCACGTTCGTCGTCTTGAACAGGAACTTCCCGGCCTCGCAGTACACGGTCTGGCCGGGGTTCAGGTTGACGACCGCCATCTGCATGGCGTTGCCGACGATTTCTTGCTGAAGGGTCACGTGGAGGAGAACGCGGGAGGTGGCCGATTCAGTTCCGGGTACGGGTGTGAGCTGGTGGTGCGGAGGTCAGCCGCCCAGTTCCTGGTGCCGGGCCTCCAGCGTCGATGCCCCCCGCTCCGTCAGCGAGCCGAACAGCCGCAGCCGGGAGATGCCGCCGTCGGGATAGATGTCCACGCGCGCGTGGGTGCCGGTCGCCGGGGTGGGGAGGACGAAGCGGTGGTTCGTGTCGGGCTGGAGGCGGGTGCGGGGGAGGATCTCCGTCCAACTGCCGTTCTCGCCGTCCCGCACCGAGACCGATGCCCAGCCCGCGCTGTTGCCCTTGAGGTAGGCCGTGTCGATCTCCACGGCGCGGATCTCGGACTGGGCGGCCAGGCGGTAGCGGATCCAGTCGTTGCCCTGGTCGCGGCGGCGGCGGGTCTCCCAGCCGTCGTCCATCTTGCGGGAGCGGCCGGGCTGGATGGTGTTGGTGGCGGGTGAGTAGAAGAGGTTGGAGGCGTCCTCGGCCCGCCCGCCGTTCTCCAGGGCTACGACGTCGAAGGTGCCCAGGGCCGCCAGCCAGTGCGGGTCGGGGACGACCTCGCCGTGGACCCGCAGGCGCGCGATGCCGCCGTCGGGGTGCTGGTTGACGCGGAGGTGGGTGAAGCGCTGTTCGACGGCGATGGGGAAGCCGTTCGCCGCGTGGCCGCCGACCGGTGTGCGCGGGACCAGGGTCGTCCACTTCACGTCGTCGGAGAGCAGGTCCTCGGGGGACGGGGAGCCGGGCACCGAGGTGGCCTCGACCGACACCGCCTGCGGGTAGTTGCCGCGGAAGTGGGCCGTGTCGACGATGATCCCGCGGATCACGCCGGGGGCGCCGAGCCGGACCAGCGCCCAGTCGTGGTCCTCGGCCGTGGGCCAGGGATGCTCGGCCGAGGCGCCGCGGCGGCGGCGGGTCTCCCAGCCGTCCATGATCTTGCCCTTGTGGCCGAAGTGCTCGGGGTCGAACTCGGCGGGCCCGGGCACCAGGAGGTTCTCGCGCTGGGCGAAGAACTCGTCGTTGGCGGCGATGACACCGGCGCCGAGCTGCCGGTCGGCGAGGTTGGCGTACTGGGTGAAGGCGAAGTCGGCCGTGCGGTAGTCCGCGTACGGGTCACCGCCTCCATAGGGGTTCGCGTCGCCGGTGAAACGAGCCGAAGGAAGTCGATGCTGCGCCGTCACTGGGTGTGCCTTTCGGGTGTGGGCCGCTGCGGGTGCGGAGGGTCGGATCAGGCGGTACGGACCAGGAGTTGTCCCTTCGGGTCGGTGAACTCGCCGTCCAGCACGATGCGTTCGCCGCGCAGCCAGGTCGACTTCACGACACCGCTGAGGGTCTTTCCGGCGTACGCCGTGACGCGGTTGCGGTGCTGGAGGGCGGCCGGGTCCACGGTGAACGTCTCGTCGGGCGCGAGGACCGCGAAGTCGGCGTCGCGCCCCGCCTCGATGGCGCCCTTGTGGTCAAGTCCCGCCAGTGCGGCGGTCCTTGACGACATCCAGCGGACGATGTCCTCAAGGCCGTAGCCCCGCTCGCGTGCCTGTGTCCACACCGCCGCGAGGCTCAACTGGAGGCCGGAGATGCCGCCCCACGCAGTGGCGAAGTCGTCGGTCTTGAGGTCGGCCGTGGACGGCGAGTGGTCGGTGACGACGCAGTCGATGGTGCCGTCGGCCAGCGCCTGCCACAGCAGGTCCTGGTTGGCGGACTCGCGGATGGGCGGGCAGCACTTGAACTCGCTTGCGCCGTCCGGGACTTCCTCTGCCGTGAGGGTGAGGTAGTGGGGGCACGTCTCGACCGTGATGCGGACGCCCTCGGCCTTGGCGGCGGCGATCAGCGGCAGCGCGTCGGAGGAGGACAGGTGCAGGACATGCACGCGCGCGTCGAGCCGCTTGGCCTGTGCGATGAGGCCCGCGATGGCGGTGTCCTCGGCGTCGCGCGGCCGACTGGCGAGGAAGTCGGCGTACTTGGGGCCGCCCTGCTGCGGGGCCGCCTCGAGGTGGTGCGGGTCCTCGGCGTGCACGATGAGCAGGCCGCCGAAACCGGCGATCTCGGCCAGGGAGCGGGCGAGTTGGTCCTGGTCGAGGTGCGGGAACTCGTCCACACCGGACGGGGACAGGAACGCCTTGAAGCCGAAGACCCCGGCGTCGTGCAGCGGGCGCAGGTCCTTGACGTTGTCGGGCAGGGCGCCGCCCCAGAAGCCGACGTCGATGTGGGCCTTGGCCGCGGCGACCTCCTGCTTCGTACGGAGGTTGTCGACCGTGGTGGTCGGCGGGAGGGAGTTGAGCGGCATGTCGATCAGGGTGGTGATGCCGCCGGCCGCCGCCGCGCGGGTGGCGGTCCAGAAGCCCTCCCAGTGGGTGCGGCCGGGGTCGTTCACATGCACATGGGTGTCGACCAGGCCGGGCAGCAGGACGTCGTCGCCGAAGTCCTCGAACCGTGCTCCGGGCGGCACTTGGGCGTCGTACGGGAGGACGGCCGTGATCTTCCCGCCCGCGACCGCGACCGTCGCGGCGCGGGTCCCTTCGGGAGTGATGACACGCGTGGAGCGCACCACCAGTTCAGCGTCGGACACCCGAACCCCTTCTCTACGGAATTCAACGTTCTGTTGAAGGAGTCTTCACTCCCGCCCCCGTACCGTCAAGGGCACACTTCTCCACGATGCACCCGGCGCGCACACTCTGGACGTTTCCGTAGAGCGGAATTACACTTCCGGCAAGCAGAACGTAATCACGCACCGGCGGGGAGTCAACCGGCCCCGGACAGCTCCCCGGGTAGGCTTCAGCCCTTCCCGCCCGTGCCGAAAGGAACGCGCCGTGCCGCCGTCCAGCGTCAGCACCACCGACTCCACCAAGTCCGCCACGGGTGGCGTCCAGTCCCTCGAGCGCGCCTTCGACCTGCTGGAGCGGATGGCCGACGCGGGTGGCGAGGTCGGACTGAGCGAGCTGTCCGCGAGCAGCGGCCTCCCGCTGCCCACCATCCACCGCCTGATGCGCACCCTCGTGGCCTGCGGTTACGTCCGTCAGCAGGCCAACCGGCGGTACGCGCTGGGCCCGCGGCTGATCCGCCTCGGCGAGTCCGCGTCCCGGCTGCTCGGCACCTGGGCCCGCCCCTATCTGGCCCGGCTGGTCGAGGAGACCGGCGAGACGGCGAACATGGCGCTGCTCGACGGCGACGAGATCGTGTACGTGGCACAGGTGCCGTCCAAGCACTCGATGCGGATGTTCACCGAGGTCGGTCGGCGCGTGCTCCCGCACTCCACCGGTGTCGGCAAGGCCCTGCTGGCCAACACCCCGGACAACGAGGTGCGCGCCCTGCTCGCCCGCACCGGCATGCCCGCCGCGACCGAGAAGACGATCACCACGCCCGAGGGTTTCCTCGCGGCCCTGGAGGACGTGCGCCGCCTCGGCTACGCGATCGACGACAACGAGCAGGAGATCGGCGTGCGCTGCCTCGCGGTCTCCGTGCCCAACTCCCCCACCGCCGCCGCGATTTCGATCTCGGGCCCGGCGGGCCGGGTCACCGAGTCGGCGACCGACAAGATCGTGCCGGTGCTCCAGCAGGTGGCCGGCGAACTGTCGGAGGCACTGGCCAGCCAGAACCCGGCGTGAGGGCCGTGCCGTTGCTGAACTAGCCCTGTCCGCCGCGCGGTTGGCCGAACAGGTCCACCGCGGTGCGGACCTCGGTCAGGCCGCGGGACAGTGCGCTCACCGAGCCGATCGCGCCCGCGATCAGCAGCAGGGAGCGGCGCAGCCGGGGAATCTCCGGGCAGCCACTGAGGGCCATCGCGGCGAGGGCGGCGAGTTCGTCCTCGGCGATGACCCGGTCCGGGAACTCGGCCGGATGCGCGGCCAGTTCGCGGCGCAACCGGGACACCGCGGTCCGCAGTTCCGCCACTCTCGGATCCTCGTCGCTGCTGGTCACCGACCTCTGCCCCAAGCTCCGCAACACAGCTCTCCCCCCTCGCACGCCATCGTGCGCAAGAACTTTGTGATCCCGCCGCGCACCCCGCGACACTGGTCGGGCACCGAGGGACGCGGGCCAGTAAACGCCACCCGGCGCGGGGTGCGCCACCGAACGGACCGAAATTAAGTCTGAGGATTCCGTGCGGCCGCCGCCGGGTCGGGTATGCGGCACGTCCGGGTCAGGTATGCAGGACGTATGACGCGAAACGAGGACGCCGAAAACACGGTCGCCGGGCTGCTGCTCGCCGCCGGGGGCGGCCGGCGGCTCGGCGGGCGGCCCAAGGCGCTGCTGGAGCACCGGGGGCGGCCCCTGGTGGAGCACGCGGTCGGGGTGCTGCGCGCGGCCGGCCTGACCCGCGTCCATGTGGTCCTGGGGGCGCGCGCCGACGCCGTAAGGGAGCGGGCGGAGCTGACCGACTGTGTGGTCGTCGAGAACCCGCAGTGGGAGCAGGGCATGGGGTCCTCGCTGCGGGCCGGGCTCGACTCGCTCGCCGGCACGGGGGCACGGGCTGCGCTCGTGTCGCTCGTGGACCAGCCCGGCATCGGCGCGGAGGCGGTGGCGCGGGTGCTCGCCGGGTACCGCTCGCAGGAGTCGCTGGTCTCGGCCGCCTACGACGGGGTACGCGGCCATCCGGTGCTCTTCGGCGCCGCGCACTGGGCCGGGATCGCGGAGAGCGCGACCGGGGACCGGGGGGCGCGCGCCTACCTCAAGGCGCACACGGACGCGGTCACGCTCGTCGAGTGCGGGGATGCGGCGGAGCCGTACGACATCGACACTGAGGCGGATCTCGTCCACCTTGAGTGATCGGGGTGGCACCGAGCGCCACTTTGGCTCGATCCGGAGAATCTCGACGTCAACAAACCATTGAACTTCCACGATGAGGAAACTAGTATCCACTGTTCAGAAGCGCCCGACGGCCCCTCGGGTGCTCCCAGCCCTACCCGGGTCACCTGGCACCCGGTGCCACGCTCGCTGAAGGAAGTGACAGTTCATGTCCGCACCAGCGCCGTCCTCGCCGGTCGTCGTCGACGCCGAACCCCTGCCCCGGCAGGAGGAGGTCCTCGCGGAGGAGGCCCTCGCCTTCGTGGCCGAGCTGCACCGCCGGTTCACGCCCCGCCGGGCCGGACTCCTCGCCCGCCGGGCCGAGCGCCGCGCGGAGATCGCCCGGACCTCCACCCTCGACTTCCTCCCGGAGACCGCCGCGATCCGCGCGGACGACTCCTGGAAGGTGGCCCCCTCCCCCGCCGCGCTGAACGACCGGCGGGTCGAGATCACCGGCCCCACCGACCGCAAGATGACGATCAACGCCCTCAACTCGGGTGCGAAGATCTGGCTCGCGGACTTCGAGGACGCCTCCGCGCCGACCTGGGAGAACGTCGTCACCGGACAGCTCAATCTGATCGACGCCTACACCCGCCGCATCGACTTCACCGACCCGGGCTCCGGCAAGTCGTACGCCCTGAAGGCCGAGGACGAGCTGGCGACCGTCGTGATGCGGCCGCGCGGCTGGCATCTGAACGAGCGTCACCTCCTGGTGGACGGTGAGCAAGTACCGGGCGCCTTCGTCGACTTCGGGCTGTACTTCTTCCACAACGCGCGGCGGCTGCTCGACCTCGGCAAGGGCCCGTACTTCTATCTCCCGAAGACCGAGTCCCACCTCGAAGCCCGCCTGTGGAACGACGTGTTCGTCTTCGCACAGGACTACGTCGGCATCCCGCAGGGCACCGTCCGCGCGACCGTGCTGATCGAGACGATCACGGCGGCGTACGAGATGGAGGAGATTCTCTACGAACTCCGCGACCACGCCTCGGGGTTGAACGCGGGCCGCTGGGACTACCTGTTCTCCATCGTGAAGAACTTCCGTGAC
Organism: Streptomyces sp. NPDC005492; assembly: GCF_040605995.1. Lineage (NCBI taxonomy): Bacteria > Bacillati > Actinomycetota > Actinomycetes > Kitasatosporales > Streptomycetaceae > Streptomyces > Streptomyces sp. NPDC005492. The sequence continues at coordinate 28,137 of NZ_JBEXDX010000023.1, read as the reverse complement.
GGCGGGCCCAAGTTCGTCCTCCCGGACCGCAACGCGGTGACGATGACAGCCCCGTTCATGCGGGCGTACACCGAACTCCTCGTCCGCACCTGCCACAAGCGCGGGGCGCACGCGATCGGCGGCATGGCGGCGTTCATCCCGTCCCGCCGTGACGAGGAGGTCAACAAGGTCGCCTTCGAGAAGGTCAAGGCGGACAAGGACCGTGAGGCGGGCGACGGTTTCGACGGCTCGTGGGTGGCCCACCCGGACCTGGTGCCCATCGCCATGGCCTCCTTCGACGCGGTGCTCGGCGAGAAGCCGAACCAGAAGGACCGGCTGCGCGAGGACGTCGACGTCAAGGCCGCCGACCTGATCGCCGTGGACTCGCTGCACGCGAAGCCGACGTATCCCGGACTCGTCAACGCCGTTCAGGTGGGCATCCGTTACATCGAGGCATGGCTGCGCGGACTCGGCGCGGTCGCCATCTTCAACCTGATGGAGGACGCGGCCACCGCCGAGATCTCGCGCTCGCAGATCTGGCAGTGGATCAACGCCGGCGTCGAGTTCGAGAATGGCGAGAAGGCCACGCCGGAGCTGGCGCGCAGGATCGCCGCCGAGGAGTTGGCAAGCATCCGCGCCGAGATCGGCCCGGACGCCTTCGCCGCGGGCCACTGGCAGCAGGCCCACGACCTGCTGCTGGAGGTCGCGCTCGACGACGACTACGCGGACTTCCTGACGCTGCCCGCCTACGAGCAGCTCAGGGGCTGAGCACCGGGAAGGCTCATCTCTCCGAGTGGCCCAGGGACTTGTCCGGGGCCACTCGGTCGCGTACGAGCTGCTTCACGGCCGTGGGCTCCGGGAAGCCCTGTCCGCGGCGGTCCCAGACCACCTCGTCGTTGACGCTGACGACGAAGACGCCGCCGGTGCCGGGCTTCAGGGACAGTTCCGTCAGCTCGGTCTCGAAGGTGGTGAGGAGTTCCTGAGCCAGCCAGGCCGCGCGGGGCAGCCAGCGGCACTGGGTGCAGTACTCGATCTGTACGCGGTTCTCCGTAGGTATGGCGGGGATAGCGGGGACATCTGTCATCCGAGGTGCACCGACCAATCCTGTTCGGCCGCCGGTCTGCCGTGCAGGTCGGGGACCCGCTTGAGCCAACTCGGGCGGCCCTGCTGTGTCTTCGCCGCGCGCCGGGCCTCCTCGGCGGCGAGTTCCTCCCTGCTGGGGAAGTCGGTGGGCAGCCAGGCCGCGGAGGCTCGCACGCGCGCGTGGAGGTAGGCGACGTACGCCTCCCGGACGGCGTCGGGGGTCGCGAGGCCCGGTTCGCCGGCCAGCCAGGCGTCCGGCACCTCGGCGGCAATGCCGCGCAGGAGTTCCTCGGTCACCCGGGGGGCCAGTTCGGCATCGGCGGCGTGGGTGTCCGGGGTGTAGCGGCCGAGGGCGTGGTGGCGGAAGTCGTAGGACCTGGTGGGGTCCGAGCCGTCCCAGCGGTGGTGGAAGACGAGGGCGGCGCCGTGGTCGATGAGCCACAGGCACGGGGGCGCGACGCCGAGGGTGGGCCAGATCATCAGGTTGGAGCTGTGGATCGTCCGGTCGACGTTCACGGTCAGCGCGTCGAGCCAGATGATCTTCCCGGCCTCCAGCGGGTCGACCGTGCAGCGCGCGGCGACCTCCGGGGTGAAGTCCCGGGCGCCCGGCAGATAGTCCATGCCGAGGTTCAGGCCCGCGCTCGCGCTGTGCAGGTCCCGTACCTCCTGGTGGGGCTCCGCGTCGGCGATCTCCGGGTCGAAGTGCACGAGCACCAGCTCGGGGAAGCGCAGCCCGAGGGCGCGGGCCAGTTCCCCGACGATCACTTCGGCGACCAGCGCCTTGCGGCCCTGCGCGGAGCCGGTGAACTTGACGACGTACGTGCCGAGGTCGTCGGCCTCGACGACGCCGGGGACGGAACCGCCCGACCTCAGGGGCTCCACGTAGCGGGTGGCCGTGACCTCTCTCATGCCGTGAGCATAGTGATCGGGCGTGACGGGTGCGGCGGCGCGGTTCAGCGCCAGGAGGGGTGGCCCTCCGGTGTGCTGCCGGTGGTGAGCCTGCGGGCGCCCGTGCCGTCCGCGCGGACGGCCCAGACCGCCGGCTGGTCGAAGGGCCCTCGGACGTACGCCACCCACGTACCGTCCGGGGACCAGACCGGGTCCATCTCCTGGGCGGCCGTCTGCACGAGGGTCCTGTCGTCGGTGCCGTCCGCCTTCACGATGTGGATGTCTCCGCCCGTCGCGATGCCAGGTGCTCCGGCCGTGTAGGCGAAGTAACGGCCGTCCGGGGACCAGACGGGGTCGAGCGCCCGCCGGGACTGATGGGTCACCTGCCGGGGTTCCGCGCCCGGCCGCGCCGGATCGACGACGTGGATCTGCCAACCGGACGTCTTCTGGATGCACACGGCGATCTGCTTGCCGTCCGGGGACCACGCCGGGTCCTCCACCTTCGCCGAACCGGTGGTCAGCCGCTGCGCGGAGCCGTCCGAGACGGTCACCACGAACAGTTGCTGCACGCCGTCGCCGTCCCGGCGCAGTACGGCCAGCCGCTTCCCGTCCGGCGACCAGGAGACCCGGCCGCCCGAGATCGCGGCGACCCGACGGACACCGGTACCGTCCGCGTTCGCCGTCCACACGGCCGACTCCTGCGCGGTCTTGCGGGTGAACGCGAACGACTTGTGATCGGGGGACCACTGCGGGAGGGCGTCACAGGTCCCGTCGATCAGTTGCTTGGGATCGTCCTTGGTGGAGTCCCGACGGCCGATCACGCTGTGACACGTCGACGACCCGGGGTCCGTGTCCATCCGGACCAGCAGCGGGGCGTTCGGAAACGCGGCGGGCGTCGACCGCCGGGGCGAGGAGGAGGACGAGGACGCCCCAGCACCGGTGTCGTCCCCACCGGCGCCACTCCAGGGATGCCACACCAGCACGCCTGCGGTGGCTGCGGCGACCAGCAGCGCCGCTACGGCGAGGGTCCCGCGGCGCCCTTGCCCTCCACCCACAGCCCCGGACCCGCCGGGGTCCGGGACGGACGTGGGCTGCGGGATGGGGCCGCGAGAGTAGTCCGGCGCGGGCCCGAAGCCGGGGTTGGGCGACGACCGGACGGTCCGGGGACGGGAGGTCACGGCCGGTCCCTCGGCAGGCGTCGGCGGGGTGGCTACGGCCGGCGGCCACGCGTCGGCGGTCGGCGGACCGGGCACCCTGGGCCGCAGGTCCTGGTCGGCAGCGGCAACTGGCTGCTCCCCAATTGCCGACTCACTCCACGCCACCCGCCCCGGGTCAACAGCCCCGAACGGCCGCTCCCCGGCGACGGGTTCACCGCACACCACCGGTCCCCGATCGACAGCGGTGGCAGGTTCACCGGACACCACCGGCTCCCGATCGACAGCGGTGGCAGGCCGGTCCCCGACGACAGGTTCACCCGACGCCACCGGTCCCCGATCAACAGCCGTGGCGGGCCGGTCCCCGAACACCGGCTCACCAGACACGGCCCCCGGGTCGACAGTCGCGCCCGACCGGTTCCCGACTACCGGCCCAGTGGACACCACCCGTCCCGGATCAACAGCGGCGCCCGGCCTCTCTCCGACCACCGGCTCACCCGACGACACCGGCCCCCGATCGACACCCGCACCCGGCCACGCCCCAACCACCGGCCCAGGGGACGCCCGCCCCGGATCAACAGCCCCGATCGGCCCCTGTCCGACCACCGCCTCACCCGACGACACCGCCCCCGGATCGACAGCCGCACCCGACCGGCCTCCGACTACAGGACCAGCAGCCACCCCCGGCCCCGGATCAGCACCCCCGAACGCCGGCTCACCGGGCAACACCGCCCCGGGATCGGCGGCCCCGCCCGACCAACCCCCAACCACAGGCCCACCCGACACCCCCCGCCCCAGAGCAGCACCCCCAACCACCCCCTCCCCACCACCCCGCGGCACGGAAAGCCCCGCACGCGGATCAGCAGCCGCCCCCGCCGCACGATCCCCCGCCGCGAAGGACGCCCCAGAAACCTGCCTCCGCACCAGCGCCGTCGCCTCCGCAGGCAACCAGACATCCGACAGCCGCTCGACCGTGAGGTGGTTGAGGAGTTCCAACGGACCAGGACGATCACGCGGATCCTTGGCGAGGCAGGCCGCGACCAGCTCCCGCAACCGCCCCGGCACGCCCGTGAGGTCGGGCTGTTCGTGGACAACCCGGTAGGGCCACGCGGGCGAGCCGCCGTCGCCGAAGGGGGTGACGCCCGCCGCCTGGCAGAGCACCACGCCCAGGGCGAACAGGTCGACGGCCGGAGTCAGCGTGCCGCCGGTGAGCTGCTCCGGGGAGAGGAAGCCGAGGGTGCCGATCTGGAAGCCGGTCTGGGTGATGGCCGTGCCGTCGAGGGCCCGTGCGATGCCGAAGTCGATGACCCGGGGGCCGTCCTCCGCGACGATGATGTTGGCGGGCTTCAGGTCGCGGTGGATGACCCCGGCCTGGTGGATGGCGGCCAGCGCCTCGGCGAGACCTGCGGCCAGCACGGTGAGCGTGTCCACGGGAAGCGGGCCCACCTGGTCGAGCAGGATCTGCAGGGTGGGTCCGGGGACGTAGGCCGTGACCAGCCAGGCCGGCTCGCCCTCCGGATCGGCGTCCACTACCGGCGCGGTGTGGAAGCCACCGACGCGCCGGGCCGCGGCGACCTCGTCGGCGAACCTGCGCCGGAAGCCCGGTTCCGTGCTCAGTTCGGGCCGTACGACCTTGACGGCCACCGCCCGGCCCGACCGCGAGCGGCCGAAGTAGACGACGCCCATCCCGCCCTGGCCGAGCCGTCCGACCAGCCGGTATCTGCCCTCCCCGACCGAGGCGGGATCACCCGCTTGCAGCGGCTTCATGACTCCCCCTCCCACCTCTCCGGCCCCCGTCGCCGTCGAGCGGCCTTGATCAGCCGCGAGGCTCCTCAATTCCGGCCACCAGTCTAGATGTTCCGCTCATGACGTCACCGGGTCCGGAACGGTTCCCCTTCACCCCGCGAGGGGGTTCGGCAGGGGCAGATAGCGGGCGTCCGCGCCGTCCGCCCCGGTCCAGCGCAGCAGCAGGTTGGTCTTGCCGGGCAGGGTGGGCGAGGCGAGGAGCGCGGCGATCTCGGGGAGGTCGGGGCGGCGGACCAGTTCGGCGCGGACGGCGGGCCACGGGTCAAGCCCGGGGTGGCGCTCGGCGAGGACTCCGGCGATCTCGACGAGGTGGTTGACGACCAGGCAGTACACCAGCCGCTCCCACCCGGCGGCCCGGTCCACGTCCGTCAGCAGCTTCACGCCCTCCGCGTCCCGGTACAGCGCCTGCGCGGGCGTCCCGTCCGCGTCGACGGCGATCAGCGTGTTCTGCAGATGCGCTTCGAGTACGACGCCGTGATCGGCGAAGGCGGTGAGCGCGGGCGGTACGACCTGGCGCAGATACGCCTCCCACCAGGCCACCGGGTCGGCCGTGGCGTCGAGCGGGTTGCCCTCGAAGCCCTCGACCAGGCCCGCGGCGAGCAGCGGGGTCGTGCCCGGCAGGAGGTGGTCGCGCAGGCCGTCGCGGACGAGGACGGCGAGTTCCTCGAAGGCGAAGTCGGCGGTGCGGTAGCCGCGGTCGGCGAGCCAGGCCGCCGGGCCGCCCATCGCGGCGAAGGCGTCCCGGGCGGCTGTGTCGGTGCGCCGGAGTTTCAGCAGGTCGTGGCGCCAGAGCCGGCGCACGTCGTTGGTGATGCGCACGTCGAGGCTGAACTTGAGGAACAGGTCGTCCCCGGAAGGGAGTTCGGGGAGGTACACCGTGCGGATCGCGGCCGTCGGCCACACCTCGGCCGTGGTGCCGAGCCGGATCAGCCGCCCGTCCGCGAAGGCGTCCGCGAGGCCGTCGCCCACGAGGTCGAGCTGCCAGGGGTGGGCGGGCAGCAGCCGGTACCCGGGAGGGGCCGGGGCGAGGGCGTCCAGGGCCGAGGTGTCGCCCTCCTCCACGACCGCGTCCTCGCGCAGCCCCAGCAGCACCAGCGGGAAGCGGGCGTACGCCTCCGGGGCGTAGGGCAGCCAGCCCCCCACGGGGCCGCCGCCGCGTGCCTTGGGCGCGGGGTGGTAGGGATGGCCGGTGATCAAGGACTGTTCGGAGCGGAGATACGGGTCGTCGGGCGCCGGTGTGCGCTCGCGCGCGGTGAGCAGCGCGGCGACCGCGTCGCGGCTGTCCGTCATCTCGGCGGGGAGTTCGTGGTTGGAGACTCCGGTGTGCCGGGTCAGTTCCTCGGCGACGAGTTTCACGAGTTCGGCGTGGCCGACAGGCTGCCAGTCGCCGTCCGCGTACACCTCGGGATCGGCAGGGCGCCGCTCGCCGCGCACCCGTAGCAGTCGATCGCTTCCCGGCAGCCGGTACACCCGCCGCTCCCCCGCCTCGAGGAGCGGCAGGGCCACCTCCCGGAGGAGACAGTTGAGCAGGGGCGCGGCCGCGTACGCGTCGGCGCGTTCCGCCACGTCGTCCGGGCCCTCGCCCGGAGGTGTGAAGTCGACGCGATCCATTCGTTCCCCAAGTCCGTGTCCTGCGATCGCGATCAGTATGTCTCTCGTCGTCACCGACCCTGACGCCCCGTCCGCACCCGAGGAGTCGACCGTGGACCGTCCCCCGAACCCCGAGGCCGAGGTCGCCGAGGAACTCGCCGCCGTACGGCCCGACCTCCTGCAACGGTACGCGGCCGAGCTGCCCGGCGCCCGGGCAGCGGTGCTCACCCGGCTGTGGCGGGCGCTCGCCCATGAGCCGCTGCCATGGATCACCGGGCGGGTGAACCGAAGGCGGGGCCCCGTCCTGTGGCTCTCCGACCACCGCGGGCTGTACGGCCCGCCCGCCGATCCATACGCGACCCACGCGTACGTCACCGTCGTCCACCTCGACGGCGTTGCCTACGACGATCCGGCGCGGCTGATGACCGACCTCGGCGTGCCGCACGGGACCGCCTTCGCGGCCGAACTCGCGCACAGCGTCGCCTCGTTGGCGCTCTCGCGGGCCAACCAGCCCGCCCGCACGGAGGAGTGGCCGACGCGGGACTGGGAGTGGGAGCAGCGGGTCGTCGACGGGCATCCCTTCCACCCCAACTGCCGTTCCCGGCCCGGGTTCTCGGTGGCCGAGCAGCTCGCGTACGGGCCCGAGCACCGGCCGGTGGTGGCGCTCGGTTCGGTGCCGGTGCGGGCGGACGAGTGTCTGCTGACCGGCGACTGGCCGGACGAACTGCGGGACGCGGGACGGCTGTTGATCCCGGTGCACCCGTGGCAGGCGGCCCATGTGCTGAAGCGCGCGGGGGACGGCCCGGTGGACGCGCATCCGCTGATGTCGCTGCGCACGCTGGCCCTGACCGGCGGCACCCATGTCAAGACCGCGCTGAGCGCCCGGCTGACGTCCTCGGTGCGGGACATCTCGGTCTACTCGATCGGCCTGTCGGCGACGTTGTCGTCGTTCGGGGAGACCCTGGCCGCGCGCTCGGAGGGCCTGTTGCACGTCACCCGCACGCTGGGCGCCGCCACCGCCGACTCCCCCGATCTCGCCGCCGTACTGCGGGAGTCGCCGCAGACGTACGCGGACACGGAAGCGGGCGAGCGGATCCTGCCGGTGGCCGCCCTCGCGACCACCGGCCTGCCCCGATCGCCCGCCTGGCTGGCCGAGTTCACGCGCCTGGCCCTCGTCGTCGGTCTGCGTCTGCTGGAGTCCGGTGTGGCCCTTGAGGCCCATGGTCAGAACCTGCTGGTGGTGCTCGACCGGACGGGTTCCCCGGTACGCCTGGTCTACCGCGATCTCGCCGACATCCGGGTGAGCCCGAAGCGCCTTGCCCGGCACGGGATCCCGGTGCCGGAGTTGAGCGGACGGATCGTCACCGACGACGAAGTGACCCTGCGCCGCAAGCTGTTCGGTTCGCTGGTCGCGGGCGCGCTCGCGGACGCGGCGGGTTCGGGCACGGCGCTCAGGGCGGCACTGGCGGCCGTCGTCCCCGATCTGCCGCGGACGCCGGACCTGCTCGTGCTGCTCGAACAGCCGCTGCCGGCCAAGGCGTTGACGCTGATGCGGCTGTCGCCGGCGCTGCCCGGGGACCAGTGGACCGCGCTGCCCAACCCGCTCGTTTTGGAGCCCGGTCCATCTGATCAATAGGATCCGGCGATGATCACAAGACAACGGCTGGCGGCGGGGATCTGTGCCCTGCTCGCCACCCTCACGGCCGGGGTCGCCTTCCCGGCCGGAGCGGTCGCCGACGAGACGGACTCCGCGGCCGCCCCCAAGGTCGAACTCGTGCTGGACGTCAGCGGTTCCATGAGCGCCAAGGACATCGACGGCGGCTCCCGGATGGCCGCGGCGAAGCAGGCGTTCAACGAGGTGCTCGACGCGACACCCGAGGAAGTGCAGCTCGGCATCCGCACGTTGGGCGCCAACTACCACGGCAACGACCGCGAGACGGGCTGCAAGGACACCGCGCAGCTCTACCCGGTGGGCACCCTGGACCGCACCGAGGCCAAGACCGCGGTCGCGACGCTCACGCCCACCGGCTGGACGCCGATCGGGCCCGCGCTGCTGAAGGCCGCCGACGACCTCGACGGCGGTGACGGCACCCGCCGTATCGTCCTGATCAGCGACGGCGAGGACACCTGCCAGCCGCTGGACCCGTGCGAGGTGGCCCGCGAGATCGCGGCCAAGGGCGTCGGCCTGACCATCGACACGCTGGGTCTGGTGCCGGACGCCAAGACCCGCGACCAGCTCAGTTGCATCGCGGACGCGACCGGCGGGACGTACACGTCGGTGCAGCACAAGGAGGAACTCTCCGACCGGGTGGGCCAGTTGGTGGACCGCGCGGCCGACCCCGTGGTGACTCCGGTCGCCACCGAGGGCGCGAGCCAGTGCTCCAGCGCCCCGACCCTCAAGTCCGGTCTGTACACGGACCGCGAGGAGTTCGGCAAGCAGCGCTGGTACCGGGTGGATGTCAACCCCGGTCAGGAACTGCGTACTTCGGTGAGCGTGGGCGCGGACCGCGAAGTGAACCCGGACTACGGGGTGTTGCTGCGGGCGGTCACCGTGCACGGCCGTGAGATCGTGCGCGGCGAGGGCACGGGCAACGGACGTACCGATGCCGTCTCGACCGGGCTGCGCTACCCGAAGGCGGAGAGCGACGACGACAACGCCCCGGCCGAGACCGTGTGTCTCCAGGTCACCAACTCCTTCTCGGCGGCCTCCGGGGTGAAGACCACACCCGGTCTGCCGCTCGAACTGACCGTGGACGTCGTGGACGCACCGAGCAAGGCGAGCGACGTGGCCTCCTTCGGCCTCGGCCGCGGCTGGTGGCTGCTCGGCGCACTGGTGCTGACCGGCTTCGTGGCGGGTCTGCTCTGGGGCTGGGTGTCACGCTGGCGGGTCGCGGTCTGGAGGACCAACTGATGCGGATCACACGTGTGTTGAGCACCGCTCTGCTCATGGCCGGGCTGGCCGCGGCACCCGCGGCGGCGGACTCGTCCCCGTCGGCGAGCCCGTCCGACGACGGCTCGGCGCCCACCCAGGCCGGCACCTCCTTCCGTACGGCGACGGAGCTGGACCAGGGGCAGCAGGCGACCGCGAGCGGCTCCACGGGTGACTACCTGTACTGGTCGTTCGCCGCGGACGCCGGGCAGCGCCCCACCGTCAAGGCGACGGTGAAGCTGCCGGACACGCACGCCGGGGAGACCTGGCAGCTCGACGTGTACGACGGGCTGCGGCGCCGCCAGGCCTGCCAGTACGGGGCCGCGACGCGCACCGCCGCGCAGGACGCGACCTCCCTGGACCTGGCCTGCACGCTGCGTACCGTGCGTGCCTGGTCGGAGACCTGGGCCAACGACCCGCTGCCGGGCACGTACTACGTACGGCTGACGGTCGTGGACCTCCAGTCCTCGGACCTGGGCCAGCCGGTCAGCACCGAAGTGCGGGTCGACTCCAAGGACATCGGCGGTGCGGCGGCGGTGGACGGCTCGCTGGCGCAGCCGCTGACGCCGGGGATCGCGGTCAAGTCGACCTCGGACGAGGACAGTTCGTCTTCGACCTCGGCCGCGCTGTCGAGCATCGAGCCCGACGGCGGCTGGTCGTCCGGCTGGTGGTCCGACCGCTGGGTGTGGACCGGCGTGGGCGGTGTGCTGGCCGCGCTCGCGGGGATCGGCGGCTACGCGCTGACGCGCGGATCGGGACGACCCCGGCCCGCGACGCCACCCGGCATGTGACGTTCCCTCAGAAGGCCCGCCCCCGGCGGGCCTTCTGTCATGAGGGGCCCAGTCTCATGCCTCCCGCAGCGCCTTCGCGAGCGTGCCGTCACCGCTCACGTCGATGCGTCCGGCGCGCACCCCCTCGGCAACGCTCAACTCCCCCTGGGCGACGGCCGTACACGTCTCGACGCCGAGCACCAGCCGGGCATCGGGCTCGACGGGCGCGGGCCCTTCCCCGTAGACCGCCCCGTCCTCGCTCTCCCCCACCCGCAGGTGGAACTCCCCCTCCTCCAGCCGGACTTCGACGAGCCCCTCGCCCTCCAGCGCGCGCAGCAGCGGCAGCGCGAACCAGTGGGCGCGCACCGCGTCGGTCGGCCGCCGCTCCCCCAGCTCGGGCGCGCCCCAGGTGCCGAGGGCCTGGAGGACTGGGAGCAACTCCCGCCCCCGGCCGGTGAGTTCGTAGACGTAGGCGGCGCCGGGGGGAGGCAGTCGCCGCCGTGTCGCCAGCCCGTCCCGCTCCATGTCCTTCAGCCGTGAGGCGAGAACGTCCGTACTGACACCCGGCAGATCGGCGTGCAGATCCGTGTAGCGGCGCGGGCCGGCGAGGAGTTCGCGGACGATCAGCAGGGTCCAGCGGTCGCCGACGAGGTCGAGCGCCCGGGCCGCGGAACAGTACTGGTCGTAGCTTCGGCGAGGTGACATGCGACGCAGTCTAGACATGTTGTTGGACTTTCCAAGCTCACACTTGGTAAAACCAAGCAACACACGAACCCGAAGGGGCGAGGGCGCAATGGAGTTCCGGCAGTCGAGCAAGCTCAGCGAGGTCTGTTACGAGATCCGCGGCCCGGTGATCGAGCACGCCAACGCGCTGGAGGAGGCAGGCCACAGCGTCCTGCGTCTGAACACCGGCAACCCCGCGCTCTTCGGCTTCGAGGCGCCCGAGGAGATCATCCAGGACATGATCCGGATGCTCCCCCAGGCACACGGCTACACGGACTCGCGCGGCATCCTCTCCGCCCGCCGCGCGGTCGCCCAGCGCTACCAGACCCTGGGTCTGGAGGTGGACGTGGACGACGTGTTCCTGGGCAACGGCGTCTCCGAGCTGGTCTCCATGGCCGTACAGGCGCTGCTGGAGGACGGCGACGAAATCCTGATCCCCGCCCCGGACTTCCCGCTCTGGACGGCGGTGACCACCCTCGGCGGCGGCAAGGCGGTGCACTACCTCTGCGACGAACAGGCCGACTGGTACCCGGACCTGGAGGACATGGCGGCGAAGATCACCGACCGCACCAGGGCCGTCGTCATCATCAACCCGAACAACCCCACCGGCGCCGTCTACCCCAAGGAGATCATCGAGGGCATCCTCGACCTCGCCCGTCGGCACGGTCTGATGGTCTTCGCCGACGAGATCTACGACCAGATCCTCTACGACGACGCCGTGCACCACTCGGCCGCCGCGCTCGCCCCCGACCTGGTCGTCCTCACCTTCTGCGGCCTGTCGAAGACCTACCGGGTGGCGGGCTTCCGCTCGGGCTGGCTGGTGGTGACAGGCCCCAAGCAGCACGCGAAGAGCTACCTGGAGGGCCTGACGATGCTGGCCTCCATGCGACTGTGCCCCAACGCGCCCGCGCAGTACGCCATCCAGGCCGCGCTCGGCGGCCGGCAGTCCATCCGCGACCTGACCGTGCCCGGCGGACGACTGTACGAACAGCGCGACGTGGTGTGGGAGAAGCTCAACGAGATCCCCGGGGTGTCCTGCGTGAAGCCGAAGGGCGCGCTGTACGCGTTCCCCCGGCTCGACCCCAAGGTGCACAGGATCCACGACGACGAGAAGTTCGTCCTGGACCTGCTGCTCCGGGAGAAGATCCAGGTGGTCCAGGGCACCGGCTTCAACTGGCCCACCCCCGACCACTTCCGCATCCTCACGCTGCCGTACGCGGACGACCTGGAGGCGGCGATCGGGCGGATCGGACGGTTCCTCGGCGGGTATCGCCAATGACATGACCGACCGCCCCCTGCTGCTCCTCGACGTCGACGGCCCCCTCAACCCGTACGGCGCCCGGTTCCTGCGCCATCGCGGCTATGTCACCCACCGGCTCTGGCCGGCGAACTGGTCGGCCCGGCAAGCGCCCGGCTCCCGGCGGCTGCGGCGCGGCCTGCGGGTGCGGCTGCACCCCGCGCACGGGGAGCGGATACGCGCGCTGCCCTACGAGCTCGCCTGGGCCACCACCTGGATGCACCAGGCCAACGAGATGATCGCGCCGGTGATCGGGCTGCCCGGCGATCTGCCGGTGATCGAGTTCACCGACCTGTTCGCCAAGGACCCGGACGGTCTCTACTGGAAGACCCGGCAGATCGTGGCCTGGGCGGCCGGACGCCCCTTCGTCTGGGTCGACGACCTGGTCACCGACCTGGACGTACGGCACGTCGAGGAGCACCACGACGGATCGGCGCTGCTGCTCAAGGTGGACCCGCGCCGGGGTCTGCGGGCGACCGATTTCGCGACGCTGGAGCACTGGGCCCATAGCCTGTGAGGTATGGGTGATCTTTTCCTCGTACGGCATGGAGAGACCGAATGGTCCCGGTCGGGGCGGCACACCGGCTGGACCGATGTCCCGCTGACCGGGAAGGGGCGCGAGGAGGCCCGCGGCCTGGTGCCGCTGATCCGCTCGCACCGGGTCGGCGCCGCCTTCGTCAGCCCCTTGCAGCGGGCGCGGGAGACCGCCGAGCTGATCGGCCTGACGGACGTACGGATCGACGTGGACCTGCGGGAGTGGGACTACGGCGGCTACGAGGGCATCACGACCGTCGAGATCCAGCGCACCCGGCCGGGCTGGTTCCTGTTCACCGACGGGGTCGCGCCCGGGCCGCCCGAGCATCCCGGGGAGAGCGCGGAGCAGGTGGGTGAGCGCGCCGACCGTGTGCTGGCCGAGGTGGACGCGGCGCTCGCGAACACCGAGGGCGTGGTCGTCCTGGTGGCGCACGGCCATTTCCTACGGGTCCTCACCGCCCGGCGGCTCGGGCTGCCCCCGGCGGACGGGGCGCTGTTCCAGCTCGCGACGGGGACGCTGTGCCGGCTGGGCACGGAGCACGGCCGGCCGGTGATCGCCGCGTGGAATGTCAGACCCCCGTCGTAGCCTTCGAATGAGCCCTCGAACCAGCCGGTGACTCGTCGGGAGGAGCACGCCGTGACACGACCGCCGACCGCCGCGCAACGGCGTGTCATCGACGCCGCCGACCCGGTCACCGGGCGGCTGCGGGGTACGGAGGCGCAGCTCGCCGCGCTGGTGACGCGGGGGCTCGCGTTCCGGCACCCGCGCCCGCCGCACGACCACTTCCTGACACCGGCGGGCCATCGCATACGGGAGTCCGCGCCGGAGGTTCCCGAGCCCGCCGCGGAAGCCCCCGCGAGCGCCGGGGTGTTCACCGCCCGGATCGGCGGCGAGGACGTGCCGGACGCCGGTCCGGCCCGCACCCGTGAGGTGCACAGCGCCTGGCAGGGGCTGCTGGAGCTGCGCCGGATGACCAATCCGGACGGTTCCGTGGACCGGCCGTGCGGCTGGGAGCGTACGCATCTGGTGCAGGCCGCCGCGCTCGCCCTGGAGGCGGCCGGACACCGGCCCGCCGGACGGGACGCGGAGGGCTACCGGGTGCGGACGACCCCGCAGCCGGAGGCGGTCGCCGTGCGCGATCCGGACGGGGAGGCGCTGCGTGCCTGCGCGGGGACGCTGGAGCGGGCGGGCTGGCAGGTGAGCGAGCACAAGGAGCCGCGTACGGCGGCGAGTTATCTGCTGGCCTCGCCGCGGCGGACCTGAGGGACATGCCAAGATCGGTCGGGCAGATCGTCCGTCAGTGCGAGAAGGGAACGCAGTGAGCGAGCCGTTTTCCGTCCCGGTGACCGTCCGCGGATACGAGACCGACAGCCAGGGGCACCTCAATCAGAGCGTGTATCTGCAGTACGCGGAGCACGCCCGCTGGACCCTGCTGCAGGCGGCGGGGGTGGGCCAGGCCGAGTTACTCGCCCAGCGGATCGGCCCCGTCGCCCTGGAGACGACCATCCGCTATCTGCGCGAACTGCGCGCGGGTGACGAGGTCGAGGTGAACTGCGCGTTCGAGTGGGGCGACGGCAAGACGTTCCGGATCCTGCAGACGATCACCAAGGCGGACGGCACGGTCTCCGCGGAGGTCACGTCGGTCGGCGGACTCCTGGACCTCGAAAAGCGCCGACTGATCGCCAACCCCCGTGAGTTCTTCGAGCAGTTGACCACGGACCCGAGCCTGTTCGGACTCTGACCGGCGGCTACTCCACCCCGCGCTCCATGTCATAGGCCGCGCGGGACTCGGCGATGTGCACCCGGTTGCGCTCGGCCCAGTCCGTCAGCCGTAGCAACGTCTCGTGCAACTCCTCGGCCACCGGGGTGAGTTCGTACTCGACCTTCGGTGGCACCGTCGGATACACGGTGCGGGTGACGAGTCCGTCGCGCTCCAGGTTGCGCAGGGTGAGGGTGAGCATGCGGCGGCTGATGCCTTCGATGCCGCGCTCCAACTCGGTGAAGCGGATGGGTCCGTGGGCCGCCGCGACCAGGATCTGCACACTCCATTTGCCGGCGACCCTGTCAAGAACTTCACGGACCGGACAGGCGTGCGCGTTCACGACCTGGGGGGTAACACCGGTGTTCCCCTGGGACATCCAAGTGCCTCCTTACGACGGCCTCCATGGTTCCCCACGATGTTCCCCGTTACAAGTCGTGCGCCTATGCGCTCAACGGAGAACCATGGAGGCCACCGGCCATGTCGCCCCTTTCCGACCTTTCCGAGTCGCCGCCGCGAGGGCGGGAACAAACGTACTCCCGCTGGGCGTCCCTGGCCGTCCTGTGCGCGGGGACGCTGATGACGATCCTGGACGGCAACATCGTCACGGTCGCCATGCCGGCGATCCGGAGCGACCTCGGTTTCTCGGGGCCGGGGCTCGCCTGGGTCGTCAATGCCTACCTGATCCCGTTCGGCGGGCTGCTCCTCCTCGTCGGCCGGCTGGGCGATCTGGTGGGCCGCAAGCGGATGTTCACGGCGGGACTGGCCGTGTTCACCGCCGCGTCCGTGCTGTGCGGGGTCTCGACCGGCCAGGGCATGCTGATCGCGGCGCGGGCCGTGCAGGGCGTCGGCGGAGCGATGGCCTCGGCGGTCGTCCTGGGGATGCTGGTGTCCCTCTTCCCCGAGCCGCGTGAACAGGCCCGCGCCATCGCGGTGTTCAGTGCGGTCGGCGCCGGGGGCGGTGCGCTCGGCACGTTCCTCGGCGGGGCGCTGACGCAGGCCCTCGGCTGGCACTGGATCTTCCTGATCAACCTGCCGATCGGGATCGTGGCGTGGTTCGCCGCCGTCCGCGTCCTCGCCCCGGAACAGGGCGCCGGACTCGACGGGGGCGCCGACTATCCGGGGGCCGCGCTGATCACCGGAGCACTGATGCTCACGGTCTACGTCATCGTCGGCACCGCCGACCGCCCCCTCTCCACCAGCCTGCCCCTGGCCGCGCTCGCCCTGGTCCTGTTCACGGCGTTCACCGTCCGCCAGGCCCGGGCCGCCCGACCGCTGCTGCGCCTGAGGCTGTTCCGCTCCCGTCTCCTGAGTGGAGCGAACGCCGTGCAGATCCTGATGATCGGCACGATGTTCGGCTTCCAGTTCATCGGCGCGCTGTACGTCCAACGCGTGCTGGGCTTCAGCGAGTTGCTCACCGGTACGGCGTTCCTGCCCGCGCCGGTCGTGATCGGCGTCCTGATGCTGGGCCTGTCGGCACGGACCATCGGCCGCTTCGGCGCCCACCGGGTACTGCTGGCCGGACTGGTCCTCATCGTCGCCGGGATGGCCCTGCTGGGCCGCGCCCCGGCCGACGGCTCCTATGTCACCGACGTACTGCCGCCTCTGCTCCTGCTGGCCACCGGGTTCGCCGCCGCGATGCCCGCGCTGACCGGGCTCGCCATGTCGGGGGCACGGGAGGAGGACGCGGGACTGGCCTCCGGGCTCTTCAACACCACGCAGGTGGTGGGGGGTTCGCTGGGCCTTGCACTGCTGTCGACACTGGCGGCGGGGCGGACCGACGGACTGCTCGGCCGGGGCGCGGAGTTGATACCGGCCACTGCGGCGGGGTACCAACTCGCCTTCCGTACTGGGGCGTTGATCGCGGCGGGTGCACTGGTCCTGGCGGCGACGGTGCTGCGGAGCCGCGACTGACGCCCGTGTCAGGCCTCCCCGAACATCTTCTTGTGGTCCTCGGCCCACTCCCGGTAGGTCCGCGCCGGGCGCCCCAGCACCTCCGGTACGTCATCGGTGACGACCTCGTTGCCACCGCCCCTGACGTACGCCCTGCTGATCTCGGAGGCGTCGATGAACGTGTCGCTGAAGCCGAGCCCGAGCAGATACTCACGCGCCTCGGCCGTGGACAGGTCCCGCACCTCCACCGGGCGCCCGAGCACCCCGGCGAGGACGGCGGCCTGGCCCGGCACACTGAGCACCTCCGGGCCGGTCAGGGTGTACGTCCGCCCCGCGTGGCCGGTGTCGAGCAGGGCGGCCACCGCCACCTCGGACACATCACGCGGGTCCACCACCCCCTGACCGCCGGTACCGCTCGTGTTCGGGATCGGGCTGCCCGCCCGGACGGAGGCCGCCCAGCCCAGCGTGTTGGAGGCGAAGGCCGAGGGACGCAGGACCGTCCACTCCAACCCGCTGTCGCGCACGGCCTGTTCACCGGCCATGTGCCAGGTGCCGACCGGTCCGACGGCGGGGTCGCCGGTGCCGATTGCGGAGAGTTTCACGATCCGGCGCACCCCGGCGGCCTGTGCCGCCGCCACCAGGCCCCGGTCGTGCTCCGCGTCGTCGGGTCCGAACACGCCCACCAGGAAGGCGACTTCGACGCCGGTCAGCGCCGCGTCCACGGAGGCCCGGTCGGCATGGTGGCCCCGTGCCGCCTCGACTCCCGAGGGGACGCGGGCCTGTCCGGGGTTCCGGGTCAGGGCGCGCACCTTCTCGCCGCGCGCCACGAGCTGTCGTACGACCTCACTGCCGATGGTGCCGGTGGCACCCGTCACTAGGATCATGGCCACCACGATGGGTGGGGCAGGGCTCCCGGTTCTAGGAGATTCCGGCACGCTCGGAGGACGGGTACGGCCCGGCGGCGCGCTTACCGTGGAGGGGTGACCAACGCCGAGGTGTCCGAACGGGAGTTGACCCTGCCGGACGAACTGCGCCCCTGGATCGCGCGCATCGCCGACCTGAGCGTGAGCAGCGTCCCGGCCGCGCCCTTCGTCCATCTCCCGGACGCGGACACGAAGCTGGTCGTGCGCGTCGAGGGGAACGGCCGCCGCAGCGTTCTCGTCGTCGGGCCGCGGGTCCGGGCCACGTACCACGCGGCCAAACTCCTCGTGTCCTGCGTGGAGTTGCGGCTGGCACCGGGCACGACGCCGCCGTTGCTGGGTGTTCCGGCGGTCGACCTCGTCGGCCGGGCGGTGCCCCTGGGCGAACTGCCGGGTCGGGCCGCCCGGCAACTGGCTGCAGAGATAAAGGACTTGGAGTCCGAGGCGGCGGTGGCGCGGCTCGCGGAGGTACTCCCCGAGCGGCTGGCCACCGCGGCGGACCCGTCCCGTACCGGACTCGTACGGGCCGGCGTCGACGCGATGTCGATCCGCACCGGCCACCTACCCGGCCCGGTGCCCGACGTGGCCCGCGAACTCGCCGTCAGCGAACGCCAGTTGCGCAACCTGTTCGCCGAGGGGGTCGGCCTCTCCCCCAAGCACTACGCCCGCATCAACCGGGTACGCGCGGTCGTGGCCCACGCCACCGAACTCTCCTGGGCCGAACTCGCCACCGTCACCGGCTACTACGACCAGTCCCACATGACGTCCGACTTCCGCGCCCTGATGGGCGTCCCGCCCCGGTCGTACTTCACGGGCCGCCTCCCGGAGGCCATGCCCTGCCGGGCCCCGCAGGGGAACTCACAGTGACTTCCTAACGCCACCCCACGGCTTACCCAAGTTGACGAGCGAGTCTCGGCTGCCTTTCACCGTTGCCGTGTACCGCGCCCGCCTTGGAGTCGACGTGCCGATCTTCCGAAGAAAAGCCACCCGCCGCACCCTGCTCGCCGCCCTGGGGACCGCGGCGATCGCGAGTCAGTGGCCGTCCGCCGAGGCCTCGGCGGCGGGTGCGGCGGGGCTCGATGGCCCCGCCAAAAAGGATCTCGCGATGCGGCTGGTGTCGAGCGCGGAGAACTCCTCGTTGGACTGGGAGGCGCAGTACGCGTACATCGAGGACATCGGCGACGGCCGCGGCTACACCGGCGGGATCATCGGGTTCTGCTCCGGTACGAGCGACATGCTGGCGCTCGTCGAGCTGTACACGAAGCGGGTCCCGGGCAATGCCCTCGCCCGCTATCTGCCCGCGCTGCGCGCCGTGAACGGCACCGCCTCGCACAAGGGGCTGGCCCCGCGCTTCCCCGCCGCCTGGCGGAAGGCGGCGAAGACGTCCGCGTTCTGCCAGGCGCAGTGCGACGAACGGGACCGCGGCTACTTCGATCCGGCCGTGGCGCGCGCCAAGAAGGACGGGGTGCGCACGCTCGGCCAGTTCATCTACTACGACGCGATGGTGATGCACGGACCCGGCACGGACCCGGTCTCCTTCGGCGGCATCCGCGCCCGGGCCCGCCGGCACGCGGCCACGCCCACCGACGGCGGCAACGAGACGACGTATCTCAACGCCTTCCTCGATGCCCGGGTCTGGGCGATGAAGCAGGAGGCGGCGCACAGCGACGTGAGCCGGGTCGAGACGGCCCAGCGGGTGTTCCTGCGAAAGGGCAACCTCGACCTGGACACACCGCTCAAGTGGAAGGTGTACGGGGACAGTTACGCGATCGGCTGACCGGCGAGGGGTACGGCCCCGGTCGTACCCGTGACCTGTTCGCGGGCCCGGCCCAGGTGGTTGAAGACCAGGTTCAGCGCCACCGCGGCGACGCAGCCCGTGGAGATCCCCGAGTCGAGGACGATCTTCGCGGTCTGCGGGAACGCGTGGTAGAAGTCCGGCGCCGCGATCGGGATGATGCCGACGGCCAGGGACACCGCCACGATCAGGACGTTGTCGCCCTTCTCCAGGCCCGCCCTGACGAGCGTCTGGATGCCGCTCGCGGCGACCGAGCCGAACAGGACGACGCCCGCTCCGCCGAGCACCGGGCGCGGTACGACGGCGATGAGCGACGCGGCCATCGGGCACAGGCCCATCAGGACCAGGAAGCCGCCGCCGGTGGCGACGACGTACCGGCTGCGGATGCGGGTCATGGCGACCAGGCCGATGTTCTGCGCGAAGGCGCTGCACATGAAGCCGTTGAAGAGGGGGCTCAGGGCCGAGCCGAGGGTGTCGGCGCGCAGGCCCGCGGTGATGGTCGCCTCGTCGGCGGGGCGTTCGACGATCTCGCCCAACGCCAGCATGTCCGCGGTGGATTCGGTCATCGAGACGACCATGACGACGATCATCGACATGATGGCGGCGAGTTGGAACTGGGGTGCGCCGAAGTGGAACGGGGTCGGGAAGCCGATCATGTCCGCGTCCGTCACCGGCCCGAAGTCGGCGGCGCCGAACGGGATCGCGACGAGGGCGCCGATCACCAGGCCGAGCAGGACGGCGATCTGCTTGACGAAGCCGTCGGTGAACCTACGGATGAGCAGGACGACGACGAGCGTCGCCGCCGCCAGACCCAGGTTGGTCATCGAACCGTAGTCGTGTGCAGCCGGGTCGGGTCCCTGCGCCCAGCCGAAGGCCACGGGCAGCAGCGAGAGGCCTATGAGGGTGATCACCGTGCCGGTGACGACCGGTGGGAAGAAGCGGACGGCCCTGCTGAAGTAGGGGGCGGCGAGGAAGCCGAGCAGTCCGGCGACGATCACCGCGCCGAAGATGATGGGCAGCGCGTCGGACTTGTCCTTGGTGGAGGCCACGACAGCGGTCATCGGGGCAACGCCGGCGAAGGTGACGCCGTTGACGAAGGGCAGCCGGGCGCCGATCTTCCAGATGCCCAGGGTCTGGAGGAAGGTGGCGAGGCCCGCGGTGAAGAGACAGGCGCCGGTGAGGAAGGTCAGTTCGGTGCCGGAGAGGCCGATGGCCGCCCCGACGATCAGCGGCGGGGCGACGACACCCGCGTACATGGCGGCCACGTGTTGCAGGCCCGTGGTGGCCATCTTGAGTGCGGGGAGTTTCTCGTCGACGGGGTGGGTGATCACGGCGGCTCCTCCGGGCGGGTAACACGTCGGCTCTGACGTGGGTTTCAGGAGGTGGTGCGCGGTCGTGCGGGACCGGGGGAACGGAGCCCAACAAGGGGAATGGGCAGGGCCGTTCCGGGGCGCGCACGTTCATGCACGCCCCGGCCACAGCCACCGGTCGAGGGCCGTCCCCCTCGACCGGAGATCTTCAACTGCTCCTCAACTGCTCAGCCCTGCGCGGCGATACGCGCCAGCCGCCGGGCCTCCTCCCGCGTGGAGCGGGCGATCGCGTCCTCGTCGACGTGCAACAGCCGGTTGTTGTCGACGATCTGACGGCCGTTCACGAAGGAGGCCGTGACGGGGGCCGCGGCGCCGAAGACCAGCGCGGTCACCGGGTCGGCGATCGAGGCGTGCGCGAGGGTGTCCAGGTTCCACAGCACCAGGTCGGCCAGCTTGCCCGGCTCCAGGGAGCCGATCTCGCCTGCCCGGCCCAGGACTTGGGCGCCGCCGTAGGTCCCGAGGCGCAGGGCCTGGCGGGCGTTGAGGGCAGCCTCGCGATGGGCGCCGAGGCGGTTGATCAGGAGCGCGTTGCGCAGCTCGGTGTGGAGTTCGCCGGACTCGTTGGAGGCGGTGCCGTCGACGCCGAGGCCGACCGGGACGCCGGCCGCGAGCATGTCGGGGACGCGGGCGATCCCGGCCGCGAGCCGGGCGTTGGACGAGGGGCAGTGGGCGACACCGGTCTTCGTGCGGGCGAAGGCGGCGATGTCGGAGTCGTTCATGTGGACGCAGTGGGCCATCCACACGTCCTCGCCGAGCCAGCCGGTGGACTCGAAGTAGTCGGTCGGGCCCATGCCGAACAGCTCCTTGCAGAACTGCTCCTCCTCGACCGTCTCCGAGCCGTGGGTGTGCAACCGTACGCCGAGCCGACGGGCCAACTCGGCGCCCTGCCGGAGCAGTTCGGTGGAGACGGAGAACGGTGAGCAGGGGGCCACGGCCACCTGGGTCATCGCGTCGAAGGAGGCGTCGTGGTGCTCCCGTACCGTCGCCTCGGTCGCGGCCAGCGCGCCCTCGAGGGTCTCGACGGCGAAGTCCGGTGGCAGCCCGCCGTCCTTCTCGCTGCGGTCCATGGAACCGCGGGCCAGCGTGAAGCGGACGCCCATCTCGCGGGCGGCGCCGATGATGGCGCCGGAGAGGTCGCCGGAACCCTTCGGGAAGACGTAGTGGTGGTCCATCGCGGTGGTGACGCCACCCCGGGCCATCATCGCGAGGGAGCCCTGCGCGGCGGCGCGGACCATCGGCTCGTCGATGCGCGCCCAGGTCGGGTACAGCGCGACGAGCCAGTCGAAGAGGTTGTGGTCGGTGGCCAGGCCCCGGGTGATCCACTGGTAGAAGTGGTGGTGGGTGTTGACCAGGCCGGGCGTCACCAGATGGCCCGAGGCGTCGATACGGCGTACGACGTTCTCCAGACCCTCGGGCGCCCGGCCCGCGCCGAGCGACTCGATGCGGTTGCCGGCGACGACCACGAACCCGTGCGCGTACTCGGTGTCGTCGGCGTCGACGGTCGCGATGGAACAGTTCTCGATGACGATGCGCTGAGCTGTTGTCATGGTGGGTGCGTCCTTTTCGCTCAGTGGACTGTGTGGGAGGAAAAGGAGGCGGGTCAGAGGTTGGTGAGGTCGACCGGGATCTTCGGCTCGCAGCCGTCCCGCAGGACGGTCGCCTCGATCAGGCCGTAGGGCCGGTCGGCGGCGAAGTACACCTCGTTGTCGTTCTTGAGGCCGAACGGCTCCAAGTCCACAAGGAAATGGTGCTTGTTGGGCAGGGAGAAGCGGACCTCGTCGATCTCGTCGCGGTTGTCGATGATCCGCGCACCCATTTGGTACAGGCTCTGCTGGAGCGAGAGCGAGTACGTCTCGGCGAAGGCCTGGAGCATGTGCGCGCGCACCTGCTCGTACGACTCCTCCCAACCGGGCATCTCCTGCTGGTCGTCGGTCCAGTTGAAGCGCCAGCGGGCGGAGACCTGGGTGGCCAGGATGCGGTCGTAGGCCTCGGGGAGGGTCGTGTACTTGTCCTTGACGTAGCCCCAGAACTCGGAGTCGGTCGAGTTCAGCACGACGAGGTCCTTCAGGCCCGATACGACCTCCCAGGACTCACCGTCGTAGGTGATCTGCGTGACCCGGGTCTCCTGGCCCTTGCGGACGAAGGAGTGACCGCCCGTCGTGCGCTCCCAGGCGTACTCCTCGATGCGGATGCGGGCCTGGTGGATCGGCTCCTGCGAGGTCACGAAGTGCCGGGCGAGGTGGATGCCGAACTGCTCGGCGGACTCGATGCCGTGCTCCTTGGCGAACGCGTACACCGTGTTCTTGGTGGTGTCGGTCGGCAGCACGTTGGCGTTCGAGCCGGAGTAGTGGACCTCGTCCATGTCGCCGCTCAGCGACACGGAGACGTTGAGGTCCTTGATGTGATGGGTGGCGCCGTCCCGCGTGATCCTGACGACTCGGTTCTCGGCCTTGCCGTACTGGTTCTGTCCAAGCGTGGGCATGTCTGCTAGCTCCCTCGGTATACGGAGTAGCCGAACGGGTTGAGCAGCAGCGGTACGTGGTAGTGCTCGCCGGGTTCGACGGCGAAGGTGATCGCTACCTCTGGGAAAAACGCACCGCTGTCCCGATTCGCGGGGGCGTCCTGCTGCGCATCGGCTTGCTTGTTGTGCTGTTGCGAGAAGTACGGCTCCACGGCGAAGTCGAGCCGTACGTGTGTGGTGCCCTCCGGCAGCGCCGGGAGGTCCCTGCACCGGCCGTCGGCGTCGGTCGCGGAACCGCCGAGCGGTCGCCAGTCCGCCAACGGGCCGCTACGGGCGGCCAGTTGGACGGCGACGCCCGCCGCGGGGCGGCCGACGCTGGTGTCCAGGACGTGGGTGGACACGGAGGCGGTGGTGCTGGTGCTCATGCCTCTTCTTCCTCTACGAGCTTGGCCAACCGGATGCGGTTGATCTTCCCCAACTCGACCCGGACGATCTCGCGTTCGCGCTCCGGCGAGTTGCCGATCCGCTCCCTGACGGCGTCCCGCATCTGCTCGCCGGTGCGTCCGGTGGCGCAGATCAGGAAGACATGGCCGAACCTCTCCTGGTACGCCAGGTTGAGGTCGAGCATCTCCGCCCTGAGTTCCTCGGAGGCGCCCGCCATGCCGCGCTGTTCACGGGCGGAGGTGGGGTCGCCGGGCTTGGGGCGGCCGATGGGCGGGTGCCCGGCCATCGCCTCGGCGAGGTCCTCGGTGGTCAGGTCCGCCATCGCGGCGTCGCTCGCGGAGTACAGGTCCTCGGGGCCGGCGTACGGACGGGCGGCGAGCAGTCGCCGCGCCCACGCCGTGGAGGCACACGCCTCAAGGAGGGCGGCGAAGGCCGCGTGCTCCTCCAGGGCGTTGAACCGGGCGACGCCCGGCGGCGTGGAAGTCGAAGTCACCGGAGCCTCCGTGGACTGGTGCTGAACGGGCTGGCAGTAGCTAACGCCCTCGGCAACACCACGTCAACACTTTGTTGAAAATTCGGAGCAACGAAGACCGCCGGTCACCCGGAAGCCCAGGTCAGGCGTCTTTCTCACGATTGAGATAGTTGTAGACGGTGAACCGGCTGACCCCGAGGGCGCTCGCCACGGTCTCCACGCCATGCCGTACCGAGAAGGCGCCGCGCGCCTCCAGTATCCGTACGACCTCCTGCTTGGCCTTGCGGTCCAGGTCCGCGAGGGGCTTGCCCTTCTTGCGTTCCATGGCGGCCAGGATGTGGTCCAGCGAGTCGGCGAGCTGCGGCAGGCGTACGGCGACCACGTCGGCGCCCTCCCAGGCGAGCACGACGTCATCGGGGCCGGCCTCGTCGGGCGGGAGCAGCTCGCCGCCCATGGCGTCGACCAGCGGTTTGACGGCCGCGATGAAGGGTTCGTCCCCGATGCCGCTCACCGGTCGCCCTCACCGATGACGTTGAGCTGGAGCGAGATGCGGGTGGCGCCCGCCTCCAGGGTTCTGCGCAGCAGCGCGTCGACGGCGGCGAGCACCGCGTCAGCACCCCCCTCGACCGTGTTGCCGAACGGCCCGACATCCACGGCGTCCAGCTCCGCCGCCTCGATGACCTCCCTGGCGACCAGCGCATGCGCGGGGGCCTCGTCGAGATCGAAGGGCTCTGTCGTGAACTCCACTCGCAATCGCACGCGCTCAACCTAACGCCCTGTACGCGTTTCCGGGGAGGCAGGCGGCCCCGCACCCCCGGACAAGCTCGGACAGCGCTGGTCCGGGCCACGCGCCGCCGTTTTCCACCGAGCCCTCTTGACAAGCCCCGAGACGGGACGGCAATCTTCCATTAAGCAGAAACATTATTCCACAATACGGAATTATAAAACGACCCCCTGACACCCGGACACGGAAGGGAGCGCGACCCCGATGGGATTCGCAGACCAGCGCTTCAACGTCAACCTGTCGATCCTCTTCACCGAACTCCCGCTCCTGGAACGCCCCGCGGCCGCCGCCGCGGCCGGCTTCACCGCGGTCGAGCTGTGGTGGCCCTGGGTCGACTCCCCCACCCCCGCGCAGTCCGAACTCGACGCGCTCAAGCGGGCGTTGGAGGACGCGGGCGTCCAGCTCACCGGCCTGAACTTCTACGCGGGTCAGCTCCCGGGGCCGGACCGCGGCGCCCTGTCGCTCCCCGGCGAGGAGTCGGAGCGGTTCCGCGCCAACATCGACGTGGCCGCCGACTTCGCCCACTCGCTCGGCGCCACCGCGCTCAACGCGCTCTACGGCAACCGCGTGGCCGGCGTCGACCCGGCCGAGCAGGACGCGCTGGCGCTGGAGAACCTGGTCCTCGCGGCCCGCGCCGCCGACCGGATCGGCGCGATCCTGCTGATCGAGGCGCTCAACAAGCCCGAGTCGCCGCTGTACCCGCTCGTCAGCGCCCCGGCCGCCGTGGGAATCGTCGACAAGGTGAACGACGCGACCGGCCTCGCCAACACGCGCTTCCTCATGGACCTCTACCACCTGTCCATGAACGGCGAGGAACTCCCGTCGGTGATCGACCAGTTCGCGGCGAAGACCGGCCATGTGCAGATCGCGGACAACCCCGGCCGCGGCGCGCCGGGCACCGGGTCGCTCCCCCTCGAAGACCTCCTCGACCGACTGACCAAGGCGGGTTACGACGGCTGGGTCGGCCTCGAGTACAAGCCGGGCGACCGCCCGAGCGCCGAGGCCTTCGACTGGCTGCCCCGCTGACCCTTACCGAAAGGCACCCCCGATGAGCAAGCTCGCAGACTCTTCCCACCCGACCCGCCCGGCGATTGCCTGGATAGGCCTCGGCATCATGGGCTCCCCCATGTCCGAGAACCTGATCAAGGCGGGTTACGACGTCACCGGCTTCACCCTGGAACAGGACAAGCTGGACCGGCTGGCCACCGCCGGCGGCCGCGCGGCCGGCTCCATCGCCGAGGCCGTGCGCGACGCCGACGTGGTGATCACCATGGTGCCCGCGTCCCCCCAGGTCGAGGCCATCGCCTACGGCCCGGACGGCATCCTGGAGAACACGCGGCCCGGCGCCCTGCTGATCGACATGTCGTCCATCACCCCGCAGACCTCGGTCGACCTGGCGAAGGCGGCCCGGGACAAGGGCATTCGCGTCCTGGACGCGCCGGTGTCCGGCGGCGAGGCCGGCGCGATCGAGGCCGTACTGTCCATCATGGTCGGCGGCGACCGGGCCGACTTCGACGAGGCACGGCCGGTCTTCGACGCGCTCGGCGGGACCATCGTGCTGTGCGGTCCGCACGGCTCGGGACAGACCGTGAAGGCCGCCAACCAGCTCATCGTCGCCGTGAACATCCAGGCGTGCGCCGAGGCCGTGGTCTTCCTGGAGAAGTCGGGCGTGGATCTCGCGGCCGCTCTCGACGTCCTCAACGGCGGGCTCGCGGGCTCGACCGTGCTGACGCGGAAGAAGGACAACTTCCTCACCCGCGACTTCAAGCCGGGCTTCCGGATCGACCTGCACCACAAGGACATGGGCATCGTCACGGACGCGGCCCGCAATGTCGGCGCGGCACTGCCGGTCGGCGCCGTGGTGGCGCAGTTGGTCGCCTCGCTGCGCGCACAGGGCGACGGCGGCCTCGACCACTCGGCGCTGCTGCGCGCCGTCGAGCGTCTCTCCGGCGCCCGGCTCTGAGACTTCCGGGCGGCGCCGGCGCCGACAATGTCCTGTCGCGCCCAGGCGGCGGTGCCGCCCGGAAACCACATCGACCCCACAAGCGGCCCGTGTGTGCCGGACGACCCGGATGAGGGGTGGTCCACCGGCACCGCGCGGGCAGGGCGAGGACCGCGGCGGAGTGCGAGCCAGTGCGGTGGTGAAGGTTCCGAGGTCTCCTTCCCGACCTGAGGGAGGGAGCACCCCGGTTCCGTCGCGACCGCCGCGGTCCCAGCCGAAACACACAGCCGAACCACACGGCCGAAACACCCACCCGATGACCCCGTCCGGCGGCGCGAACGTCCTGTCGCGCCCAGCCTCGCGCCGTCGGACGGCCACACATCGAGCAGCGCCGGATACGGAGGATCCCGTATCCGGCGCTCTTCGGTGTTCCGGTGCGGTGTTCCGGGGTGCGGATCCGCGTCCGGCGCAGCAGCCTGAGGGCATGGCACATCCAACGGAACACCCGCACATCGTGGTCCACCCGCCGGCCCTGGACGGCTCCCGCCGGGTCACCACCGGCGACCAGACCCTCGGCATCGCCTCCCACCTGGACGACGTCGTCGAGATCCTGCGCCTGGCCGATCTGGACCGGATCGAGGTCGAGGAGAGCGATCTGATCGAGTGGCAGGGCGGCGGCCCCGAGGACTGGCCCGGCCTGTCGGAGCACGACGACGAGCACCCCGATCAGTGAACCTCAAATAAACCTCTGAACTCCGCTCGCGAAGCTTCAACCACCCCTGAAAGCGGGCACATTCGTCGCACGAGGCCCGCCGGCACGGGGGCGGCGGGCCTCGTCTCAGGGGGTGTCATGAGCGGTGGCCCGACGATTCGGCTCCAGCCGCACGAGGTCGCGCTGCTGCGGGGCGGCGACCGGGCGGCCGTCACGGTGGCCGTCCTCACGCTGCATCTGCGGGGCGCGGTCCGGGCCGGCCGGCCCGGCACGATGCGGACGTCCGGGGCGGCCGCGGACGCGGGTTCGCTTCCGCACCTGACCAGGGCGGTGCACTCCGCGCTCTACCGTCCGGCGGGCATACGGCAGTTGCTCGAACGGCGGGTCGTGCGGGACGCCCTCGCGGAGTTGCGGAGCGATCTGGTGACCGCCGGTCTGCGGCGCGGGTTCCCGCCGTATCGCACCCGTACGGCGCGTGTCCTGCTGAAGTCGCTGCGTGCCCAACTCCCGCTGCCCGCTGGGCGGGAGGGGCTGTCGGCGGAGGAGGTCCTGCTCGCGGTCGCCCTGTACGGGGACCGGGCGCTGTCCTCGCTCGTGCCGCGTTTCGCCGGGGCGGCGGGGCTGGTCGGTCGGGGCGGGGACACCGAGCGGGGGTTGCCGCAGTCGTGGGGTGGGGGGTCCGGCGGCGGGTTCACCTGCGGGGTCGTGTAGGCCCGGCGGGTTCGTGGCGCTTCGCGCCCCCACAGGACAAGCAAGAGGGGGCTGTCCCGTCCTTCCGGACGGGACAGCCCCCCCCCAAAAACAAAAACAAGAAGCGGGCCGATAGACTGC
>NZ_JBEXDX010000022.1:0-138762 GCF_040605995.1 Streptomyces sp. NPDC005492 | reverse complement strand
CCTCGCTGACCAGGAGCTCCGTGGTGTCGAGCAGGGCGTCCAGACCCCAGCCGAACTCACCGCGTCCGGCTGCCAGATCGTCCGCGTCGCCTGCCCCACGCAGGACGACGCGGACGCGCTGGCCACCATCGCCCGCAAGTCGCAGATCCCCGTGATCGCGGACATCCACTTCCAGCCGAAATACGTGTTCGCCGCAATTGAGGCCGGCTGCGCGGCGGTTCGCGTCAACCCGGGCAACATCAAGCAGTTCGACGACAAGGTCAAGGAGATCGCGCGGGCCGCCAAGGACCACGGCACGCCGATCCGCATCGGGGTCAACGCCGGTTCCCTGGACCGCCGTCTGCTCCAGAAGTACGGAAAGGCGACGCCCGAGGCGCTCGTCGAGTCGGCCCTGTGGGAGGCGTCGCTCTTCGAGGAGCACGGCTTCCGGGACATCAAGATCTCCGTGAAGCACAACGACCCCGTGGTGATGGTCAACGCCTACCGGCAGTTGGCCGCGCAGAGCGACTATCCGCTGCACCTCGGGGTCACCGAGGCCGGTCCCGCCTTCCAGGGCACGATCAAGTCGGCGGTCGCCTTCGGGGCACTGCTCAGCGAGGGCATCGGCGACACGATCCGGGTGTCGCTGTCCGCGCCTCCGGTGGAGGAGGTCAAGGTCGGCAACCAGATCCTCGAGTCGCTGGGCCTCAGGCCCCGCCGTCTGGAGATCGTGTCCTGCCCGTCCTGCGGGCGCGCCCAGGTGGACGTCTACAAGCTCGCCGACGAGGTCACGGCGGGTCTGGAGGGCATGGAGGTCCCGCTGCGCGTCGCGGTCATGGGCTGCGTCGTCAACGGACCCGGCGAGGCGCGGGAGGCCGACCTCGGGGTCGCCTCCGGCAACGGCAAGGGGCAGATCTTCGTCAAGGGCGAGGTCATCAAGACCGTCCCCGAGTCGAAGATCGTCGAGACCCTGATCGAGGAAGCGATGAAGATCGCCGAACAGATGGAGCAGGACGGCGTCGCGGCGGGGGAGCCGGCCGTCACCGTGAGCTGAACCAGCACGGACCGAAGGGGGCCCGACGTGACGATCCTGGAGAGCATCCGTCAACCACGCGACCTGAAGGCGCTGTCCGAGGCGGAACTCGGCGAACTGTCCGAAGAGATAAGGGAGTTCCTGGTCCACGCGGTGGCCAGGACCGGCGGCCACCTCGGGCCCAACCTGGGCGTGGTGGAACTCACCATCGCGCTCCACCGGGTCTTCGAGTCACCGACCGATCGCATCCTGTGGGACACCGGCCACCAGAGCTATGTGCACAAGATGCTGACGGGCCGTCAGGACTTCTCGAAACTGCGCGGCAAGGGCGGCCTGTCCGGCTACCCCTCGCGCGAGGAGTCCGAGCACGACGTCATCGAGAACAGCCACGCCTCCACCTCACTCGGCTGGGCCGACGGACTCGCCAAGGCCCGCCAGGTGCAGGGCGAGAAGGGCCATGTCGTCGCGGTCATCGGCGACGGCGCGCTCACCGGCGGCATGGCCTGGGAGGCGCTGAACAACATCGCCGCCGCCAAGGACCGGCCGCTGATCATCGTCGTCAACGACAACGAGCGGTCATACTCGCCGACCATCGGCGGCCTCGCCAACCATCTGGCCACCCTGCGCACGACCGACAGCTACGAGAAGGTCCTCGCCTGGGGCAAGGACGTCCTGCTGCGCACCCCGGTCGTCGGCAACACCGTCTACGAGTCCCTGCACGGCGCGAAGAAGGGCTTCAAGGACGCGTTCGCCCCGCAGGGCATGTTCGAGGACCTGGGCCTGAAGTACGTCGGCCCGATCGACGGACACGACATCGGCGCCGTCGAGTCGGCGCTGCGCCGCGCGAAACGCTTCCACGGCCCGGTCCTGGTCCACTGCCTCACGGAGAAGGGGCGCGGCTATGAACCCGCCCTCGCCCACGAGGAGGACCACTTCCACACCGTCGGCGTGATGGACCCGCTCACCTGCGCACCCCTCGCGCCCTCCAACGGCCCTTCCTGGACCAGCGTGTTCGGCGAGGAGATCCTGCGGATCGGGGAGGAACGCGACGACGTCGTGGCCATCACGGCGGCCATGCTGCACCCGGTCGGCCTCGGCAAGTTCGCCGCCCGCTTCCCGGACCGGGTGTGGGACGTCGGCATCGCCGAGCAGCACGCGGCCGTGTCGGCGGCGGGCCTCGCGACCGGCGGACTGCACCCCGTCGTCGCCGTCTACGCCACCTTCCTCAACCGTGCCTTCGACCAACTCCTCATGGATGTCGCCCTCCACCGCTGCGGGGTGACCTTCGTCCTCGACCGGGCCGGCGTCACCGGTGTCGACGGGGCCTCCCACAACGGCATGTGGGACATGTCCATCCTCCAGGTGGTGCCCGGCCTCAGAATCGCCGCCCCGCGCGACGCCGACCAGCTCCGCGCCCAGTTGCGGGAAGCCGTCGCCGTCGACGACGCGCCGACCCTCGTCCGTTTCCCGAAGGAGTCGGTCGGACCGGAGATCCCCGCGATCGACCGCGTGGGCGGCCTGGACGTCCTGCACCGGAGCCCAACGACCCCTGAGGTGCTGCTCGTCGCCGTAGGAGTGATGGCGCCCGTCTGCCTCCAGGCCGCCGAACTCCTCGAAGCACGCGGCATCAACTGCACGGTCGTGGACCCCCGTTGGGTCAAGCCCGTCGACCCGGCGCTGCCCGGCCTCGCCGCCGAACACCGCCTCGTCGCCGTCGTAGAGGACAACAGCCGCGCCTCCGGCGTCGGCGCCGCCGTGGCGCTGGCCCTCGGCGACGCCGAAGTCGACGTGCCCGTACGGCGGTTCGGGATCCCGGAGCAGTTCCTCGCACACGCCAAACGCGGTGAGGTACTCGCCGACATCGGCCTCACACCCGTCGAGGTCGCCGGACGGATCAGCGCAAGCCTGGCGGTCAAGGACATGACCGACCGCGCAGCCAAGGAGAAACCCGAATGACCGAGGAGTTCGACCTCAACGCGCTGCTGGCCGGGCGCGGAGCCGAGCGCTACGAGCTGCACGCCAAGTACCTCAACCACCAGCTCCCGCGCATGCTGCACACCATCGGCTTCGACAAGGTCTACGAGCGGGGCGAGGGCGCCTACTTCTGGGACGCGGACGGCAACGACTACCTGGACATGCTCGCCGGGTTCGGGGTGATGGGCTTGGGCCGCCACCACCCCGTGGTCCGCAAGGCGCTGCACGACGTCCTCGACGCCCAGCTCGCCGACCTCACCCGCTTCGACTGCCAGCCGCTGCCCGGCCTGCTCGCCGAGCGACTGCTCACCCACAGCCCGCACCTGGACCGGGTGTTCTTCGGCAACAGCGGCACGGAGGCGGTCGAGACCGCGCTGAAGTTCGCCCGGTACGCGACCGGGAAACCCCGCGTCCTGTACTGCGACCACGCCTTCCACGGTCTGACCACCGGCTCGCTCTCCGTCAACGGCGAGGACGGCTTCCGGGACGGCTTCGCCCCGCTGCTGCCGGACACGGCCGTACCGCTCGGCGATCTCGACGCCCTGGCGCGGGAGTTGAAGAAGGGCGACGTCGCCGCCCTCGTCGTCGAACCGATCCAGGGCAAGGGCGTCCACGAGGCCCCGCCCGGCTATCTGCGTGCCGCGCAGGAACTCCTGCACCGGAACAAGGCGTTGCTCATCGCCGACGAGGTGCAGACCGGCCTCGGCCGGACCGGCGACTTCTACGCCTACCAGCACGAGGACGGCGTGGAACCGGACCTGGTGTGCGTGGCCAAGGCGCTCTCCGGCGGCTATGTGCCGGTCGGCGCCACCCTCGGCAAGGACTGGATCTTCAAGAAGGTCTACTCGTCCATGGACCGTGTACTGGTCCACTCGGCGAGCTTCGGATCCAACGCACAGGCCATGGCCGCCGGCCTCGCCGTGCTGTCCGTCATGGAGAACGAGCAGGTCGTCGCCAACGCCCGTGCCACCGGGGACCAGTTGAGGATCAGACTCGCCGCGCTGGTCGACAAGTACGAGCTGCTCGCCGATGTGCGCGGCCGGGGCCTGATGATCGGCATCGAGTTCGGCAAGCCCAAGTCCCTGAAGCTGCGCAGCCGTTGGACCATGCTCCAGGCCGCGCGCAAGGGCCTGTTCGCTCAGATGGTGGTCGTACCGCTGCTCCAGCGGCACCGCATCCTCACCCAGGTCTCCGGCGACCACCTGGAGGTGATCAAGCTGATCCCGCCGCTGATCGTCGGCGAGCGCGAGGTGGACCGGTTCGTGGACGCCTTCACGGCCGTGATGGACGACGCGCACAGCGGCGGCGGGCTGATGTGGGACTTCAGCAGGACGCTCGTGAAGCAGGCGGTGGCCAACCGATAGGGGGTTCCGCCGGGCTCTCCGAGTTTTTGCCCCTGAGGCAAGAAGTTTGCCGCAGGGGCAAAAGTCCGGCTCAATGGAAGGCATGAGCAGCTTTTCTGAAGCAGCGCCGGAGCCGCCGACCGGGCCGGCCGACGACCTGCCGGCCACCGTCGCACCGCAGCTCCGCGCCCTGCGCCGCCGCGCCTCCCTCACTCTGGAGGCCGCCGCCCGCTCGGCCGGACTGTCGCCCGCCCACCTTTCCCGCCTGGAGACCGGGCAGCGCCAGCCCTCACTGCCGATGCTGCTCGCGCTCGCCCGTATCTACGGTACGACAGTCTCGGATCTGCTCGGCGAGACGGCCATCGACCGCGACGCCGTGGTGCGTGCCGCCGACATGGAGCCCACCCGGGCGGGCGGCTGGACGTACTGGCAGGCGGGCGCCCCCGGACGTGGGATGCAGTCGCTGCGCGTCCGCATCCCGCACGGCTCCCAGGGCGACATCGTGCGTGTGCACCCCGGTGAGGAATGGCTCTACGTCCTCGAGGGACGACTCCGGCTACGCCTCGGCGACACCGCGCACATCCTCGCGCCCGGCGACAGCGCCCACTTCGACTCGCTGACCCCGCACCGGCTCGCCGCGGCCGACGCGACCGGCGTCGAGGTCCTGTTCGTCCACACCCTCCTGCAGAGCCCCACGGCCGCCCTGTGCCTGGGCCCGATCACCGGAGACACACCATGATGGACATGGAAGAGAAGTTCCCCCGCGCCCTGTGGATCCGGCTCATCATCTACATCGCCGTCGGCCACGTCTTCGCGGCCTTCATCTACCTGCTGTTCTCGGTGGGCGCCAAGTAGCCCGCCGTAGCGGCGAGTTCAGTCGAGCAGCCGCTCGCGCAGCCGCTCCCGGATCTCCGGGGCGATGCCCAACCCCTGTTCCAGATAGGCGTCCACACCGCCCCAGGTCTCCTCGACGGTCTCGAAGGCCGCCGTCAGATACTCGGCGCGGGCGTCGAAGAGGGGGCTGAGGAGTTCCATCACCTCGGGGGAGTAGGCGGTGGCGGCGGAGCCGCTGCGGCGCACCTTGTAGCGGCGGTGCTTGGCGTTCGACTCCAGGTAATCGGCCAGGATCGCCTCGCGCTCCACGCCCACGGCGAGCAGCGTCACGGCTATCGACAGACCCGCGCGGTCCTTGCCCGCCGCGCAGTGCATCAGCGCGGGAACGCTGTCCTCCGCGAGCGCGCGCAGGACCTGGGAGTGCTCGGCGGTGCGCTCCTTGACGATCGTGCGGTACGAGGCGATCATCCGGTTCGCGCCCTTGCCGTCGCCGAGGATCCCGCGCAACTGCTCGATCTCGCCGTCGCGGACCATCTTCCAGAACTCCGAGCCGTCCGCCGGGTCGCTCAGCGGCAGGTTCACATTGCGCACACCGGGCAGTTCGACGTCGGGACCCTCCAGCTTGTGGTCCGACGCGTTGCGGAAGTCGAAGATCGTGTGCAGGCCCAGTGAGCCGAGGAACGCGGCGTCCTCCTCGGTCGCGTGCGCGAGATGGCCGCTGCGGAACAGCACACCCTGCCGCACCCGCCGTCCGTCCACCGTCGGAAGTCCGCCCACGTCCCGGAAATTACGCACTCCGGACAACTCCGGCTCGGTCGACGGGATCTGCTGCGTCACGAGGGCTCCTCCCACTCGGCCCGACGACGCGGCTCACCGGCGGGCACGCTGTCGACGATACGACATGCATTCCGCCCCCGGTCGGCCGTTACGGCTCTGACCAGGGTCTTCTGCCCGGTGGGAGGAGTGAGGCGCGGAGCGAGCCGTCAGGGCAGGATCGAGTCGACGTATCCCCCGTCGACCCGCAGGGCGCCGCCGGTCGTGGCCGACGCCTGGTCCGAGCCGAGGTAGACGACCATGTTCGCGATCTCCTCGGGCTCGATCAGCCGTTGCAGCAGGGACTGCGGCCGGTGCTTCCGCATGAACTCGCGCTGCGCCTCGTCCCAGGGCAGGTCGCGGTCGACGAGTTCGTAGACGAAGTCCTCGACACCGCCGGTGTGGGTCGGCCCGGCGATGACCGAGTTGACCGTCACCCCGGTGCCCGCCGCCTGCTTCGCGAAGCCGCGGCCGACGGCGAGGAGCGCGGTCTTGGACATGCCGTAGTGGATCATCTCGGCCGGGATCACGATCGCCGAGTCGCTGGCGATGTACTGGATCCGACCCCAGCCGCGCCCCGTCATACCCGGCAGGTACAGGCGGGTCAGCCGTACGGCGGCCAGTACGTTCACCTCGAAATAGCGCCGCCACTCCGCGTCGCTGATCTTCAGCGGGTCGGCGGAGCCGAAGACGCCGAGGTTGTTGACGAGGATGTCGACGTCCGGCAGCACCTCCACGGCACGCTCCGCGCCCTCCTCGCTCGCCACGTCGGCGGCCACCGGCACGAAGGTGGCGCCGGGCACCTCAGTCGTCAGCCGCGCCACGGCCTCCGCGACCCGCCCCTCGTCCCGGCCGTTCACCCCCACCCGGGCGCCGGAGCGCGCGAGTCCGGCGGCGATCGCCGCGCCGATGCCCTGCGTCGAGCCCGTCACCAGGGCGGTGCGTCCGGTCAGATCGATCTGCATGTGGAACCAGTCCCTTTGTCCGTGTGTCCGTGTGTCCGTGCCGTGTGCCGCATCCTCTTGACGTCAGCCTGGCGTCGGGGCGATCGGCCCGCCACTCCGGCCGGAGTCGGAGTGGCGTCCGAATTCTGGCGTGCGGGTCCACGACCAGGTGTCCCGTCGAACACATGCCATCCCACTTCCCACTGGCGGATCTCGGGGATTTCCCGTTCCAGGTTCTTCACGAGTTCGAATGCCCCCGTAACCTCGGGAGTTTCGCGCGTGAGACCTTCGTCGGGGCCCTCGGGCGGCCACGGCAGAATGGCGGCCATGCGTTTTCGACTGCTGGGTCGCCTGGAGCTGCTGAACGGCGGCGGCTCGGTCGTTCCCACCGGCGCCGTGTCCCGGGCCGTCGTGGGACGGCTGCTGCTCGCCGGGGGAGAGGTCGTGCGGCGTGACACCCTCGTGGACGACCTGTGGCGAGAGCGGGAGACCAAGGACCCGGTCAACGCGCTGCAGATCCAGATGACCAAGCTGCGCGCCGCCTTCGCGGCACAGGGCGAGGACGGCCGCCTGCTGTTCGGCCACGGCGGCTACCGGATCGTCCTGGGTCCGGACGACGAGGTCGACGTACCCGCCTTCGAGACCGCGGTCCGGGACGGTCGTGAGCATCTGGCGGCTGGGGAGCACCAGAAGGCCGACCAAGACCTGCGGCTGGGCCTGTCGATGTGGCGCGGTCGCGCCCTGGAGGGCCTGGAGGGGCAGGTCTTCGAGGCCGAGCGGTCACGCCTGGAGGAGCTGCGGCTGGCCGCGCTGGAGGACGCCGCCACCGCCGGCCTCGAACTCGGCCGGGCGCGGGAACTGCTCCCCGAGTTGACGGCCCTCGTGTCCCTCGCACCGCTCCGCGAGCGCTCCCGGGCCCGTCTCATGCTCGCGCTCTACCGCTGCGGCCGGTTCACGGAAGCCCTGGAGGTCTACGAGACGGGGCGTCGGCTGCTGAAGTCCGAACTCGGTGTCGTGCCCTCGGCGGAGCTGCGCACCCTGCACGCGCAGATGATCCGGCACGATCCGTCGCTCCGCGGGCCGGCCGCCGAGCCCGGTCACCTCTCACCGGCGCCCGCGCTGTCCTCGATCCGCACGGAGCCCCGGCCGGCATCCGGCGAGGGCAACCTGAGCCGGCCCCTCGGCCCGTTCGTCGGCCGGCACAAGGAGCTGCACGCGCTGGGTGCGGTCCTCGACCGCGAGCGGCTGGTGACCGTACTGGGACCGGGAGGCGTCGGCAAGACACGGCTGGCGCTGGAGGCGTGCGCCCGGGTCGAGCCGTCCCACGCCGGTGTGTGGTGGGTCGATCTGGCCCCGGCCGACGAGGCGAACCTGCTCGCGGTGGTCGCCTCCGCGCTCGGTCTGTCCGACACCTCCGTGCGGCCGGACCAGCCCCCGCACGACTACACGCACCGGCTCACCTCGTTCCTCGCCGGACGGCCCGCCGTACTCGCGCTCGACAACTGCGAGCACCTGCTCGACGCCGTGGCCCCGCTCGTGGCGACCCTGCTGGGACGGTGCCCCGCGCTGACCGTCCTGGCCACCAGCAGAGCACCGCTGGAGGCACCGGCCGAGGTGCTGTACTCCCTGGCACCGATGCCGGACGAGGAGGCGGCGGACCTGTTCGGTGCCCGCGCCGCCATGATCGACCCGTCCTTCGCCCCCGACGAGGCGGCGCAGCGCGACATCCGTTCCCTCTGCCGCAGACTCGACGGACTGCCGCTGGCGGTGGAACTCGCCGCCGCGCACGTCCGACTCCTGTCCGTCCGTCAGATCGAGGCCCGCCTCGACAACCGCTTCGCCCTGCTGACCAAGGGCGAGCGCACCGCGCCGGCCCGCCACCGCACCCTGCGCGCCGTCCTCGACTGGAGTTACGCCCTCCTCGACACCACCGAGCAGCGACTGCTGACGGAACTGGCCCTCTACGTCGGCGGCTGCTCACTCGAACTTGCGGAAGCGGCCGGTCCGCTGCCGGGCACGGACGGTGCCGAACTGCTGCGCGTGCTGGCCCAGTTGATCGACAAGTCCCTCCTCGTACCGGTCTCCGCGCCCACCGGGAACCGGCTGCGGATGCTGGAGACGGTCCGCGAGTACGCGCTCGCCCGGCTCCGGGAGGAGGGCCGGGCGCCGGAGGCCGAGGAGCGACTCATGGCCTGGGCCGCCCGCCTCGTCCGGGACGGCGGCGCGGGCATCTCCTCCCGCGACCAGAAGGAGTGGGCCGCGCGGCTCACCGAGGAGTCCGCCAACATCAGGGCGGCGGCCGACCTGATGGTGACCAGGTCCAGGGAGGCCGAGGCCCTGCTGCTGGAGGCCCGGCTGGGCTACTTCTGGTTCATCAGCGGCCGCGAGGACGAGGGCATCGACCGTCTCCTGCGCAGCCTGCGGGCCTACGACGCCTCGGCGGGCCGACGGACTGCGGAGCCCACCGAGGAGGACGAGTGGGCGCTCTTCTACACGATCGCCTGGCTCACCTGGCTCCATCATGTCGCCGGACACCACGCGGAGGCGGGCTCCTACCTGGAGCGGCACAAGGCGGCCTGGCAGCATGCGAAGAACCCCGACCTCGCGGTCCTGGGCCCCTGCTACGACACGCTCCACGCGATGCTCGCCGGGCGGAACGATGTGGAGGACCTCTTCGCCGTGGCGGAGGCAGCCGTGGACGGTACGGAGTTCCACTGGGACCGGGCGGTCCTGCAGACGAACTGGTCGACCTACTGCCTCCAGCGCGGCGACATCGAGGGGGCCCGTCGGCACGGCCTGATCGCCGTGGCGGCGTCCCGCGCGGCCGACGACGACTTCGCCCGGGTCTTCTCCCTGACCCTCTGCGGCGACGCGGACGAGAGCGACGGCCTCCGCGCCAGAGCGCGCGAGCAGTGGGCGGAGGCGGCCCGCATCCTGGGTGCCCTCGGGGCGCGCACTCGCTGGGCGTCCACCGTGCTCAGGCTGGTCTGCCTCGACATCGCCGAGGGCGAGTGCGCCGTGGCCGAGCGGCGGCTCGTGGACGTGGGCCGGCTCGCGGACGAACTCGGTGCGGACGACCTCCAGGCGGCCGTGGCCAACCTGCGAGGGGTACTGGCCTTCCAGGACGGCCGCTTCGCGGACGCGGAGACCCTCTTCTACGGGGTCTGGCACTGCCCGGGGGCGCCGTCCGACCGCCGGGCGGTGTCGGCCGTAGGACTGGCGGTCCTGGCGACGTTCGGCCCGGCGAGCCCCACCGCCCCGGAGGACGCGCGGGCCTGGACCGAGCGGGCGCGTCGGATGCACGGCGGACT
The DNA here is from genome assembly GCF_040605995.1 of Streptomyces sp. NPDC005492. NCBI lineage: Bacteria > Bacillati > Actinomycetota > Actinomycetes > Kitasatosporales > Streptomycetaceae > Streptomyces > Streptomyces sp. NPDC005492. Next base: position 128,531 of record NZ_JBEXDX010000022.1, on the reverse strand, counting down.
GCTGGAGCCCTGGCCCGCCAGGCGGTGGGTGCGCTGCTGGAGCGACTGGACGCCGACCGTCGGTCCGAGGCGGACGGGCGGTGGCGCGACTGGCTGTCGGGCGGGCCCTCCGTGCTTGCGGCTTTCTGCTGAGCGGACCCGGCCCAGGGCCGTGAACCTCTTCGGAGTGCGCGCCGTAGCAGCCATCGGACGGCACCCGGTTGTGTAGAGGAGCCGTCTCCCCTGCTCCCGAGCGGCCGTCGCTCCGACGAAAGGCACAGCACCATGGCCGAGTACCAGGGCCGGACCGTCCTCGACGAGGAAGCCGTCAGCGAACTGGCCGGCCGGATCGAGGGCTCCGTGTTCGTCCCTGGCGACGCGGGATACTCGGCGGCGGTCCTGGGCTTCAACCTGTGTTCCCGGCTGCGGCTCTGCCTGGTCGTCGCGGCCGCGACCGCGGCCGGACGGAAAAGTGACGGGCACCGGCCGTATCCGGTGTCCGTCACTTCAGGAATGGGTGGCTCGGGAAGAACCGGGGGCTACTGCGTCGCCCGCTCACGCGCCGTGTCGATCGATCTCCGCTGCTCCGGGGTGAGGAGATTCATGAGCCGTTCGTTCTTGACCCAGTCATTGAGAAGCGCGTGGGAGCCCCCGAGACTCAGCGAGTAAGCCCACATACTTCGTCCTCGGTCCGCTCCGTTCCATTCCGCTGCCCAGCGGAGCAGATGATGTATCCGCTGCTCCTGCGTAAACCTCGTCATCAGCATGCCCGTCACCTTTCTGTGGCCACGAGAAGGCCAGTTCGTCTTCCGTTCTGTAAACGGGTTGGGGAAGAAAGAGGTTCACCGAAGAACCGGAGAGGATCAGAACCCGGTGAGCGTCAGCTTGCCGATGGCGGTGCCGGACTCCAGGATGCGGTGGGCCTCGCGCAGATGGGCGGCGTCGATCGTGCCGAGGTCCTGCGTGGCCGTGGTGCGCAGGGTGCCCGCGTCCACGAGCCGGGCGATCCGGTCGAGGATGTGGTGCTGCGCCACCTGGTCCGGCGTCCGGAACAGGGAGCGGGTGAACATCAGCTCCCAGTGGAAGGAGATGCTCTTCGCCTTCAGCAGACCGATCTCCACGGAACCGAAGTCGTCGATGGCGAGCAGCTTGCCGAACGGCTTGAGGAGGTCGGCGTACGCGGCGAGGTTCCGGTCCGTGCCGGCGGTGCTGAAGATGTGGTCCACCCCGTCCGGCGCCACCTCGGTCACCTGGGCCGGCAGGGGGTGATGGTGGTCGACCACATGTGTCACGCCCATACTGCGGGCGAACGCGGCGGTCTCCGGGCGGGAGGCGGTACCGATCACGGTCAGACCGGTGAGCGCCCGGGCCAACTGGGCCACCATGGCTCCGACACCGCCCGCCGCAGCGGTCACCAGCAGGGTGCCGGTCTCTTCCGGAGCGTCCTCGGACAGGCCCAGGCGTTCGAACAGGCCCTCCCAGGCGGTGAGGGAGGTCAGCGGCAGCGCCGCCGCCTCGGCGAAGGAGAGGGTGCGGGGCTTGTGGCCGACGATGCGCTCGTCGACGGTGTGGAAGCGCGCGTTGGTGCCCGGCCGGTCGAGCGCGCCGGCGTAGAAGACCTCGTCGCCGACCTCGAACAACTCGACCAGTTCACCGACCGCGACGACCGTGCCGGCCGCGTCCCAGCCGAGGACCTTGGGTTCACCGCCCGGGTCGTTGCTCTGCCGGATCTTGTAGTCCACGGGGTTGACCGCGACGGCCTCCACCTGGACCAGCAGATCGTGCGGACCGGGCTGCGGCACCGGCAGTTCGACGTCCAGCAGGCTCTCTTCGTCGTCGATCGGCAGGTTCTTGCGGTAGGCGACGGCGGGCATCGTCGCCGGCTTAAGGATCTCGCTCATGATGGATCTCCTCGACTCGCGGGATGGGCCGACGAGGGTCGGCGGCCATGGCCGCAAGGTATCCACCGGGAGGTAGTAACCTTCAAGGGATCATACTTCCCGATGGGAAGTGTCCAGGTGAGGTCAGGCGGATTCGGGAAAGCGGTCGATGTTCCGCTCCACCCAGGTTCGCAGATGGGCCAGTGGAGCGCAGGCGTCCCTGCCCAGCCCGGTCAGGCTGTACTCGACCCGGGGCGGCACCTCCGCGTAGATCCGGCGGTCGATCAGGCCGTAGTCCTCCAGGCGTCGCAGGGTCTGGGTGAGGACCTTGGGACTCACGCCCTGCAGTCGGGTGCGCAGCGCTCCGAAGCGCTGCGGGCCGTCCTCAAGGGCGCCCAGGGCGAGGGCACTCCACTTGTTGGCGAGCAGATCCAGCATGTCGCGGCAGGGGCAGGCGGCGGAATAGACGCTCTTGGGGTCGTCGCAGAGGCCCGATGTCTTCGTCATCCGGGGATGGTACCCAATGGGTACCAGTGGCCCTTGCGGGTAACCGCCCCCTCCTCCGTACGGTGGCCCACGTGCACGAAGACCGGGCCATGAACGACGACGCGCTGCGTTTCCGACTGCTCGGCCGCCTGGAGTTGGCAGACCGGAGCGGTGCCGTCGCTCTTCCGGGCGCACTCTCCCGCGCGCTCGTCGGCCGGCTGCTGCTGGCCCGGGGAGCGGTCGTGCACCGTGACACCCTCATCGACGAACTGTGGGAGGAACGGCAAGCCAAGGACCCGGTCAACGCGCTGCAGAGCCAGGTGGCGAAACTGCGTACCGCGCTCGCGAGGCGGGGCCGCGACGGACTCCTCCAATCGCGGTACGGGGGCTACCGGTTGGTGCTGGGGCCGGCGGACGAGGTGGACACGGTCCGTTTCGAGGCGGCCGTCCGCGAGGGGCAGGAACACCTGGCAGCGGGCGCCCACCGGCAGGCGGAAGCGTACTCCGGTGGGGACTTGGTCTGTGGCGGGGTCGTGCGCTGGACGATCTGACGGGCCGGGTCTTCGACGCCGAGCGGCTGCGCCTCGACGAACTACGCGTGAGCGCATGGGAGGACGCGGCCGCCGCCGGGCTCGAACTCGGCCGGGCGGCGGAACTGGTCCCCGAACTGACGGCACTTGTCTCCGGCGCACCGCTGCGTGAACGGTCCAGGGCCCGCCTGATGCTCGCGCTCCACCGCTGCGGCCGTCATGCCGAGGCACTGGACGTGTACGAGTCGGGCCGCAGCCTGCTGAGGTCCGAGTTGGGTGTCGAACCTTCCCCTGAACTCCGGTCCCTGTACGAGGAGATACCGGCTCTTGGCGTGAGCGGCGACTCCGTACTGCTGGTCCCGGATCACACCGAGCCCCCCACGCCCGGCCGGGGCGGTCCCGACCACCCCCTCGGCCCGTTCGTCGGCCGCGCCGCGGACCTCGACGGGCTGCGTGCGGTCCTGGGCCGCGAGCGACTGGTGACCGTCGTAGGGCCGGGCGGTGTCGGCAAGACCCGCCTCGCGATCGAGGCGTGCGTGCCGTTGAACTCCTCGTACGACGAGGTGTGGTGGGTCGATCTGGCCTCGGCCGACGGGGCGGGCGTCCTGGCCGCGATCGCCGGAGCCCTGGGACTGTCGGACGCCGCGGTCCGGCCCGACCAGCCGCCGCACGACTACACGCACCGGCTCACCTCGTTCTTGACGGACCGTCAGGCTGTCCTCGTGCTCGACAACTGTGAGCATCTGCTCGACGCCCTCGCCCCGCTCGTCGCGGTCCTCCTCGGTCGCTGCCCCGCGCTCACCGTGTTGGCCACCAGCAGGGCGCCGCTCGCCGTCGCGGGTGAGACGCTGTATCCGCTGGCGCCGATGACCGACGGCGAGGCCGCGGAGCTGTTCCGCGCTCGTGCCCTCATGATCGACCCCTCCTTCACCGCCGATGGGACGGCGGCGCACGACATCCGTTCGCTGTGCCGCCGGCTGGACGGTCTGCCGCTCGCGGTGGAACTCGCCGCCGCACATGTGCGGTTGCTGCCGGTGCGCGAGATCGAACACCGCCTCGACGACCGCTTCGCCCTGCTGGCCAAGGGCAAGCGGACCGCTCCCGCCCGCCACCGCACCCTGCGGGCCGTCCTCGACTGGAGCTACGCCCTCCTGGACGCCACGGAGCAGCGGGTGCTCACCGAACTCGCCCTGTACGTGGGCGGTTGCTCACTGGACGAAGCGGAGACGGCGATCCCCCTCCCCGGGGCGGACCCCCACGACATCCTGCGGGTACTGGCCCAACTGGTCGACAAATCCCTCCTCTTCACCGTCCCCACGCCGGACGGGAGCCGGCTGCGGATGCTGGAGACGCTCCGCGGGTACGCGCTGGACAGGCTCCGCGACGGAGGCGAGGCGGCCGCGGCTCAGGAGCGCTTCATGGCGTGGGCCCTGCGTTTCGTGCGCGAGAGCGCCGACGGCATCGCGCCCGGCGACCAGGGGGAGTGGATAGGGCGACACACCATGGAGTCCGCCAACATCCGTGCGGCCTCCGACCTGTTGATGACCCGAGGGAGAACAGCCGAAGCCCTGTGGCTGGAGGCACGGCGGGGCTACTACTGGACCATCAGCGGCCGTGAGGAGGAGGGCATCGACCGTCTCCGGCGCAGCGTCGAGGCCTTCGACGTCGAAGAGCCCACCGAAGAGGACGAGCTGGCCCTCTTCTACGCCCTCACCTGGCTCGTCTGGCTCAACCATGTCGTCGGCAGACACGCGGAGGCCGCCGTCTTCATCGACCGGTACAAGGCGGCCTGGCGGCAGGCGAGGAACCCCGACCTCGCTGTCCTGGGCCCCTGTTACGAGCCCCTCCACGCCATGCTCGCCGGTCGGCTCGACGACGCGGAGAAGCTCTTCGAGCCGGCGGACCGAGGCATCGCGGGCACCGCGTTCCACTGGGACCGCGCGGTCCTGCGGACGAACTGGGCGACGTACTGCCTCCAGGTCGGCGACGTCGACGCGGCCCGCGGCCACGGCCTGGCCGCCGTCGCGGCGGCACGGGCGGCCGGCGACGACTACGCCACGGCGTTCTCCCTCATCAACTGCGGCGACGCGGAGGAGAGCGGCGGCGACCACGGCCTCGCCCGTGAGCGCTGGACCGAGGCGGCGCGCATCCTGCGTTCCGTCGGCGCGCGTGCCCTCTACGGGTACACCGCGCTCAGGATCGTGTGCCTGGACATCACGGAGGGAGCGGTCGGGACGGCCGGGCACCGGCTCGCGGAGGTGGTCCGCCTCGCCGACGACATCGGCGCGGACGATCTCCGGGCCGCGACAGCCGTCCTGCGCGGAGCACTCGCCCTCCACGCGGGTCGCTTCCCGGACGCACGCGCGATCTTCGCCGAGGTCTGGGACAGTCCTACGGCGCCGCTCGACCGCAGAGCGATGTCCGCCGTCGGCCTGGTGGCCGTCACCGCGTTCGGCCCGGCCACCCCGTCGGCGGCCGACGACGCGCGGAGGTGGCTGGAGCGCGCCGCCGAGGCGCACGCCCGGGTGCGCGAGCCGCTGGCCCGCCGTGCCGTGGGCGCCCTGCTGGACCGGCTGGACCGCTGCCTCCGGACCGGAGCGGACGACGGGACCGGGGCGGACCGGCTCCGGGCATGGCTCGCCGACAACCCCTCCCTGCTGGCCGGCTTCAGCGGAGTGCTGAACGGCCCGGGCCGACACCGCTGATCCGAACGACGGACGGGAGATTCCACAGGCAACGAGTTGTCCACAGGCGTTGCCTCGCAGGTCCGCGCCATTGATGATGTTGGTGCTTGAGTGGACTTGTTCGAATCTGTGAGGGACCTGATGCTGGAGATCGCCGAGAACGGCCGTACGTGGGTGCTGTCGGGCCCCACGAGCAGTTACGCCGTCCATCTCACCGAGCACGACGAGCTGCTCCACCTGCACTGGGGCCCCGCAATCGCCCTCGCCGACGCCGAGGACCTCGCCGCCCGCCCGCTGCCCGACTCCTCCTCCTTCGAGTCGCCGCTCGACGGACGCGAGGAGTACCCCGTCGAGGGCGGCCCCCGCTTCGCACGGCCCGCCCTGTCCGTGCGCACGCCCGAGCGCCGCGGCACGGAGTGGACCTTCGAGCGGTACGACACCGAGGGCGACGAACTCCGGCTCCGCTTCCGGGACACCGGCCTCGCGATCACCCTGCACTACCGGATGCGCGACGACGTCGTAGAACGCTGGACGACCCTCGACAACGACGGGTCCGAGCCCCTGGAGTTGCTGCGCGCCGACTCCGCCGTGTGGACGCTGCCCGAGCGGGACGGGTGGCGGCTCTCGCAGTTGCACGGGCGGTGGGCCGCCGAGTCCCGGCTGACGCGCTCCGAGCTCACCTACGGCGAGAAGGTCATCGGCAGCCGCCGCGGTCACACCGGACATCAGCACCTGCCCTGGGTCGCCCTCGACACCGACGCCACCGAGGAGCGCGGCGAGGTCTACGGCTGCGCCCTCGGCTGGTCGGGGTCCTGGCGGATCGCCGTGGCCCAACTCCCGGACGCGCGTGTGCAGATCGGCGGTGGCGCAGGTTACGACGACTCCGGGCTGCTGCTCCTGGAGTCCGGCGAGTCCTTCACGACCCCCGTCTTCGCCGGCCTGTGGAGCGACGGCGGTTACGGCGGCGCCAGCCGCACCTGGCACACGTACCAGCGGACGTACGTCATCCCGGACGCGGACCAGGACCGGCCGGTGCTCTACAACTCCTGGGAGGCCACCCAGTTCGACATCTCCGAGGAGCAGCAGGGCGTGCTCGCGCGGCGCGCCGCGGCGGCCGGGGTCGAGCTGTTCGTGGTCGACGACGGCTGGTTCGGCAAGCGCACCAGCGACCGCGCCGGACTCGGCGACTGGACGCCGAACCCGGACCGCTTCCCCGGCGGTGTCAAGCCGCTCGCCGACTACGTGCACGGCCTCGGCATGCAGTTCGGCATCTGGGTCGAGCCCGAAATGGTCAATCCGGACAGCGACCTGTACCGCGCGCACCCCGACTGGGTGCAGTTCCAACCAGGACGAAAGCGGACGGAGTTCCGCAATCAGCTCGTGCTGAACCTGGCGCGCGAGGACGTCCAGGAGTACCTCTGGGAGCGCCTCGACACGCTCCTGAGCAGCGCCCCCGTCGACTATGTGAAGTGGGACTTCAACCGCTGCTTCACCGACGCCGGCTGGCCCGGCGAGGCCTATCCGCAGCGCCTCTGGGTCGACCATGTGCGCGCCCTGTACGCCCTGTTGGACCGGCTGCGGGCCGCCCACCCCAAGGTCGCCTTCGAGTCCTGCTCGGGCGGTGGCGGCCGGATCGACCTCGGCATCATGAGCCGCACCGACCAGGTGTGGACCTCCGACAACACCGACCCGCTGGACCGGCTCGCCATCCAGCACGGCTTCAGCCAGATCCACCCCGCGCGCGTGATGGCCGCCTGGGTCACCGACAGCCCGAACACCCAGCTCAACGACCGGGTCAGCAGTCTGCGCTTCCGGTTCGTGAGCGCCATGTCCGGAGTGCTCGGTGTGGGCGGCGACCTCTCGGAGTGGACCGAGGAGGAACTCGCGGAGGCCCGCCAATGGGTGGACCTCTACAAGGAGATCCGCCCGCTCGTCCAGCGCGGCGACCTCCACCGGCTGCGCCCGCCGCAGGGCGGACTGAGTGCGGTGCAGTACGTGCGCGGCGACGAGACCGTCGTCCTCGCCCTCCTTCAGGCGCAGCACTACGGCGAGCCGGTACCGGCCCTCCGGCTGCGCGGGCTCGACCCGACGGCGTCGTACGAATGCCTCGAAACGGGCGAAGTCCACCGAGGTGCGGTCCTGTTGCACCACGGGCTGCGCACCGGGCTGCGTGGTGACCTCGATGCGACGGTTCTCCGCCTGCGTCGCATCTGAGCCTTCTGTCCTAATTGCAGCCTTCGTTCCAACTCGCTCTGGAGTAAAGGAAGCTGAGGAGAAGGTACGTGAGCAGCGTCATATTCGTGACCGTACGTCGTTCGTCATGTTCACGTAATTGACGTGCTATTCCTGGGGAATTGAGGGGCGGAGTCCGGTGGGAATTCACGGAGGGTGACTGTGAATTCCCACAGGGGATCACAAGAAACGCAAATCCGTGGAACCTCCTGCTTGTCCCTTTGCGTCTTCCTCGCTTACGTTCGCCACCAATCCGGACGGACGCCCAATCCTGCCGCCGACCGGAATCCGCACACACCCACCCGTATGCGGCAGGAGCGGGGGACCCACAGGTACGACGCCTGTTCCGGTCTCCGGAACGGGCTTGGGGTAAAGCCGCGACCAGCGCGCGGCCGGGCATCTCCAGCCCGCACCCGACAGCTCACCTCGCAGGCGCCGGAGAGGAATTCGTCATGCCCGCGAAGGGTAAGCACCGCCGCCCGAAGTCCCAGCGCCTCACCCGCTCGATGGCCGTAGCCGGAACCGGCGGCGCAGCCCTCGCCCTTCCGCTCATGGGAGCCACCGGCGCCCATGCCGCGACCACGACATCCGCTCCGGAAAAGGCGGTTCAGTCCGTTCCGGCGACCGAGAAGACGGTCGCCGAGAAGACCGTCTCGAAGTCGACGGGCGTCAGGACGTATTCGGTACGGTCGGGCGACTGGCTCGCGAAGATCGCCGAGGACCAGAACGTCACCGGCGGCTGGAAGAAGCTCTACCAGGACAACCGCGAGGTCATCGGCGGCGATCCGTCGCTGATCCACCCGGGCCTGAAGCTCACCCTCGGCCAGAAGGCCACGACGAGCGGGACGGACAAGACCGAGTCGTCCAACTCGTCCAAGACGACCGGCTCTTCGTCCTCCTCGTCTTCTTCCTCTTCGGCGTCTGCGGCTTCTTCGTCGAAGAGCACGTCCACCGGCTACGCCCTTCCCGTGACCGGTGCCACCATCGGCACCGGCTATCACGTCGCGGGCAGCATGTGGTCCAGCGGCTACCACACGGGCGTCGACTTCGTGGTCCCGACCGGCACCACCGTCAAGGCGATCGCCGCGGGCACGGTCGTCTCGGCGGCCTACGACGGCGCGTACGGCAACGAGGTCGTGATCCGGCACGCGGACGGCAAGTACTCGCAGTACGCCCACATGTCGCAGTTGTCCGTCTCGGCCGGCCAGACCGTGACCGAGGGCCAGCAGATCGGCCTCTCCGGCGCGACCGGCAACGTCACCGGCCCGCACCTGCACTTCGAGATCCGGACCACGCCGTACTACGGCTCGGACGTGGACCCGGTCGCCTACCTCCGCTCGCACGGAGTCTCCGTCGGCTGAGGTCGGTGCTGACACCTGGTCAGGGGCACGGCAGTTCCGGAGTCAACGCCCCTGACCAGAGACTTATTCCGACTTTGGACAACGCTTTACACGTGGCTTATCTCACCGACCGTCAACCCCTAAATACGATCGCGTAGGTCACAGCCCAGGGTGAATTATGGTTGCCGTGGCAGACGATTCGAAGAGTGACAACAGATCAGTGATCGGGTCGTACGTGGCGGTGGGGGACAGCTTCACCGAGGGCGTCGGCGACCCCGGGCCCGACGGAGCGATGGTCGGCTGGGCCGACCGGTTCGCGGTACTGCTCGCGGATCGCCGTCCCGAGGGCGACTTCGAGTACACCAACCTTGCCGTCCGCGGGAAACTCCTCGACCAGATCGTGGCCGACCAGCTCACCCGCGCCAAGGAGATCGGCCCCGACCTGGTCTCCTTCTGCGCGGGCGGCAACGACATCATCCGTCCCGGCACCGACCCCGACGAGGTCGCCGAGCGCTTCGAACGCGCGGTCGCCGACCTCACCTCCGCCGTCGGCACCGTCATGGTGACGACCGGCTTCGACACCCGTGGCGTGCCGGTGCTCAGGCATCTGCGCGGCAAGATCGCCACCTACAACGGACATGTGCGGGCCATCGCCGACCGGTACGGCTGCCCGGTGCTCGACCTGTGGTCCCTGAAGACGGTCCAGGACCGGCGGGCCTGGGACGGCGACCGGCTCCACCTCTCTCCCGAGGGCCACACGCGCGTGGCCCTCCGCGCCGGCCAGGTCCTCGGCGTCGAGGTCCCGGCCGACCCCGACCAGCCCTGGCCGCCCCTGCCACCGCGCGGCCCGCTCGACATCCGCCGCGACGACGTGCACTGGGCGCGCGAGTACCTGGTCCCATGGATCGGCCGCCGACTGCGCGGCGAGTCCTCGGGCGACCACGTGGAGGCCAAGGGGGCGCTGTCGCCCGACGACATCAAGATGCGGATCGAGGCGGTGGCCTGAGGGGGTGAGGGGCGCGGTTGCCGCGCCGCCTCGCAGGGGACCGCAGTGGAGTGGTGTGGCCACGAACCGAGCCCGTCTCAGGACGCGGTCAACGCCGCCACTTCCAGGCCCAGTTCGCGGGCGAGGGCCTCGTCGACCCACTCCAGGGCCCGCGCCCGCGGCACCGCTCCCGCGTACGCCGTCAGTTGTACGGCGAGGCCGTCCAGGAGGGCCGTGAGGCGCAGGGCGGTGCCGTTCGGGTCCGGGCAGTGGAACTCGCCGGCGGCGACTCCCTCGGTGACGACCTCCGCGAGCGCCCGCTTCCACTGCCGGTCGAGATCGCGGGTGACGTCCAGGAGGGCGGGTTCGCGAAGGGCCGCCGCCCAGCCCTCGATCCACAGCCGCCAGCCCTTGGCCTGCCCGGTCGGCGCGTACCAGCGCACCGCTGCCCGCAGTCGGCGCAGCGCGGTCGTCCGGCGGCCGAGCAGCTTGCGCAGATGCGCGAGGTCGTCCTCGGCGGCGAAGGCGAAGGCGGCGGCGACCAGTTTCTCCTTGGTCGAGAAGTGATAGAGCACCAGCGCGTTGCTCACACCGAGCGCCGAGGCCACGTCGGCGATCCTGACCGCCGCCACGCCCCGCGCCTCGATCTGCTCGACGGCGGCCCGCAGCAACTCCGCCCGCCGCTCCGCCACGCTCAACCGCACTCTCGCCACGCGGTCACCCTAATCCGTGGCCCGCGAAGGCGTCGCCCCGTGCCTCACCGGTACCAGCCGAAGCGCTCCGCGATGACCGGCAGCCGGTCCGCGACGATGGCGTGCGCGGCGGCCCGCGGTGTCGTGCCGTCGGCCTCCGCGCGGGCCAGCATCCGGTCGATCAGGGCGCGCATCGACCGCCGCGTGTGGGCGAACGCCTCGTCCGCGTCCGCGCCGATGTCGCCGAACAGCGTCCACCACCACCAGGCGTTCGTCCCGGAGTTCACGACCACGTCCGGGAGCACGGTGACCCCGCGCGCGGCGAGCGCCTCCTCGGCCTCCGGCAGGACGGGCATGTTGGCCGCCTCGACGATCCAACGAGCGGTGATCCCCTGCTGGTTCGTGGTGTCGATCGCGTACGACACGGCCGCCGGAACCAGCACCTCCGCCGCGACGGACAGCCAGTCCTCGCCGGGGAGTTCACGGTCGCCGGGGCGCAGCACGCGGCGGTCCACGGTGCCGTACGCGTCCCGCGCCGCGAGCAGCGCGTCCACGTCGAGCCCGGCCGGGTTGGCGATCGTGCCCTTGACGTCGGCCACGGCCACGACCGTCAGCCCCGCGCGCGTGAGGAACCGTGCCGTGGCCCCGCCCATGGTGCCAAGACCCTGCACGGCGGCCCGCGTTCCCGCATACGGCACCCCCGCCCGGTCCAGCGCCGCGAGCACCGACTCGGCGACCCCGCAGCCGCCGACCAGTTCGTCGAGACCGATGCCGTCCACCTCGACCGCGAAGGCGTCCGCGAGCCGCCGCCGCGCCGTCGCCTCGTCGTCGAGCAGCGGATACACGGCCTGGATCGACGACACGAGCCCCGCCTCCGCGGCGGCCCGGTCGACCAGGTCCTGGCTGAGCCCGAGGTCCTCACCCGTCGTCCAGAAGCTCTCGATGTACGGCCGCATGGCCCGCAGGTAGCGCACGAGGAGGCCGTACGACACCGGGTCCTGGGGGTCGCAGTCGATGCCGCCCTTCGCGCCGCCGAGAGGGACGTAACGGCCCTCCGGGTCGTAGTGCAGCGCCTCTTTCATGGTCATCCCGCGGGCGAGCCCGCCACCTCGTCCAGCGTGCAGCCCGGCCGCATCCGCAGACCGCCGCTCGACACACCGCGCACCAATCGGTCGACGACCAGGAAGCCCCGGCGGCCGGTGACATGGTCGGTCCAGGTGAGCGACATCAGGGGCGCGGTCATACGGACTCCTCGCGGCACGGGCCGACAGGACAAGTACTGAACGGCGAGTCAGTATCCGAAGCGGAGTCGGGTCCTGTCAACGGAAGATCGAATCCCGTGCCTCGCGTCCCATGGGTCTCAACCCCGGGCACGGAACTTTGGTCTTTCCTTGGAAAACGGCCCTGTGACCTGGCTGCGCCGTCGTTGTCAGAGGGGGCGACCATAATGGAATGCCTGACCGACTCCACCTGGAGGCACCGTGACCGGAATCCGTACCCTGAGCCCCGGGCTCCGCGCGCTGCGGCCCGCGGCCTTCGGCGCGGACCCGAGCGGCGAGCGCCTGGCGCGCATCCGCAGATCGCCCCACTTCAAGGACGGCGTCTTCCAGAATCCCGGGGGCAACACGAGCATCCGCCCCTCCGGCGGCACGATGCGCGAGATGGGCAAGGCCTACCTCGACAAGGAGGCACGCGCCGGCCGCGCCCCCGCCGGCACGCTGCCCGTGCACGCCACCACCCTCGCCGACCTGGCCAGGCCCGCCGCCACCGGGCTGCGGCTGACCTGGATGGGGCACTCCAGCGTGCTGGCGGAGATCGACGGCCACCGGGTCCTCTTCGATCCGGTCTGGGGCGAGCGCTGCTCCCCGTTCCCCTTCGCCGGCCCCAAGCGACTGCACCCGGTGCCCCTGCCGCTGGCCGCGCTCGGCCCGGTCGACGTCGTGGTCATCTCGCACGACCACTACGACCACCTGGACATGCCCACCATCAAGGCGCTGGCCGACACGGACACCCTGTTCGCCGTGCCGCTGGGCGTCGGTGCCCACCTGGAGCACTGGGGCGTGTCCGCCGACCGGCTGCGCGAGCTGGACTGGCACGAGGAGACCAAGGTCGGCGGACTGACCCTGACCGCCACCCCGGCCCGCCACTTCTGCGGCCGCGGCCTGCGCAACACCCAGCACACGCTCTGGGCCTCCTGGGTGGTCGCCGGTGACGAGCACCGGATCTACCACAGCGGTGACACCGGCTATTTCGAGGGCTTCCAGGACATCGGTGCCGCCCACGGCCCGTTCGACGTCACGATGATCCAGATCGGTGCGTACAGCGAGTTCTGGCCCAAGAACCACACGGACTCGACACCGCTTCCCGGTGCGTGGCCGGACATTCACATGTCGCCTGCGCAGGGGGTTCAGGCCCATCTTGACCTGCAAGGACATCAGCCGAACGGCGTGCTGTTGCCGATCCACTGGGGCACGTTCACGCTGGCGATGCATGCGTGGGCGGAGCCGGGGGAGTGGACGAAGGACGCCGCTGAGGAGGTGGGGCAGGCGGTTGCGTTTCCGCGGCCCGGCCAACCCTTCGAGCCGGCGGGTACTCTTCCCGCCGATCCGTGGTGGCGGGCGGTGGCCGCGTCCATCGCGCACCCGTGGCGGCGCCCTCGTGGGGAGCATTCGGTTCCGGAGGCCGCGCGGGGTGATCTGGACCTGGCGGGCGAGCGGTGACCCGGAGATGGACGATCTCGCCAGGCTTGTGCAGATGCTGGATGAGGTGCCTCTCCAGGAACGGGATCGCATGATGAGGGCGATCGACGGGGCGCCTCGATGCGAGCGACCAGCGTCGGAGCAGCAGTTCAGGCCCTTGCCGGTCTCGCGCGGCTCTACGCGCACTGTGGTCCGGACCCGAATCGTCGGTTCGTGACGTGTGGGTTCGCCGGCGTGGCCGTGTCGGCCGTCCCCGCTGTGTCTGCCGTTCCGGCCGTGTCCGTCGTCGCGATGCGCCAGGTACTCAGACGGTCAACGCAGGTGGCGGCGCGGGTCAGGACCGACCAGTTCTCCGCCCTGCCGACCGACCGTCACCTGGCCGCCGCGTCCTCGGGCGCCGTGGTGGTTTTCTGGAGCAGCGGCAGTACGCGCGTTCCGATCAGGTCGACGCCGAGGTCGTCGGTCAGGCCGTGCGGCGTGCCGAACTCCACGCGGCTCACGCCGGCGTCGATGAGCCGCTGGGCCTGAGCGGCGACGTGCTCCGGGGTGCCGCAGAAAGCGAACAGGTCGAGCAGGTCGTCGGGGATGAGTGCGCCGGCGTCGGCCGCTCGCCCCTGGCCGAGGAGGTCCTTCACCCGGGCCAGCAGGTCCTCGGGCACGTCGACCGTGGGGTCGAGGGCGGCCACCACTGGCAGGTACATCGCGACCTCGGTGCGTGCCCTGCTTCTGGCGAGCCTTCCGTCCTCGTCCACCACGGTCACGGCGCCCACGACGATGCCGGGCGCCCCGGCCGGACCGGTTGCGCCGCCGCCGGCGAGACGGTGGCGCATCACCTCCACCATGGCGGGGTTCACCGTTCCGCCGATCTTTATCTCGCGGGCGCCTATCCGACCGGCCATCGCGGCGGTCTGTGCTCCCCAGGTGCCGATCAGCAGGGGGACACGGGGGCGATGGGGCTGGTAGGCCAGGCGGGAGCCCGGTGCGAGCTGGAAGACCTCACCCTGGAAGCCGTCGGGGGAGCCGGACAACAGCGTCTGGATCAGTTGGGCGGCGTCCCGCAGATGGGCCAGCGGCCGGGGCTGGGCGATGCCGACGTCGCCCAGCCAGGATCCTCGGGCCAGCCCGACGTAGGCCCGGCCGGCAGAGGCCAGGTCCAGGGCAGCGACCTGACCGGCGATCTCGTACGGATGCATGGAGTACGGATTCCAGCAGGCGGCGCCGATCCGGACGCGTTCGGTGGCGCGTGCCATCTCCAGCAAGGGGAAGATGGGCGGCTGATACATCAAGTCGCCGAAGACCGACAGCACATCAAAGCCGTATGCCTCGGCTTTCCCGGCGAGCCGGGCGTAGTCCGCGGCGTGCTTGTCACTCTGGAAGCCGAGCCCGATCTCGGTAAGGGTCACGTCAGACTCTCTGTGTCGAGGCTGCACCGGCCTATCCGGTCGATGCGCATGATCAGCTGCTCTTCGGGGTCCGGGCAACACACGAGTGTGTCGCGTTCCAGCCAGTCGCCGCTGGGCAGCATGCGTTGTTTGGCCGGCAGCAGCGGTATGACCGCCTGAAGGGCGTAGAGGCAGAAATGGGTCCCGTCCGGTATGCGCAACTGCGCGCTGTTGACGAGTTCGAAGTAGTCGCCGACCGACATACCGCAGACCGATCGACCCTCGATTCGGTCGACCGTGACGCGCAGATCGTAGAGTTCCGTCTGCAAGGGCTCCGAAGCGTCGTCCGGTGCGGCATCGGTGGGAAGTGTGGGGCAGCCCTCGGCGGCGATTTCGGTGGTGCTTTCCTTGGTGTTTTCCTTCACTGGCCCTCCTGTCTGAGGTTTTGGGGTGTCCGAGGTGTTCGATTCGCCGGGAACGGCGGTGCGGGTGCCGTTGTCATTCCCGGGCCAGGCGCACGTCACCGACCGGTGGGACGGGCCGTTCGCCCTCGTCGGCGGGACCGGCTGCGGGGGCCGCGAGATCCAGGCCCACGCCGACCGCGTCCGCCTTGGGCGCGGGGGTGACAAGGCTGACCAGCACCACGACGGCTGCGTTGATCGCCATGGCGATCAGACCGGGCTCCCAGGTCGGCAGTTGCGCGGCCCAGAAGTTCTTGGCGAAGGGAACCAGCAGCGCGATGAACCCGGCGACGATGCCGAGGAGCACTCCGACGGCGGACGTCCTGCGCCAGAGGAAGGCGAGGAAGACGCCGGGTGCCAGCATTCCAATTGCCGAATACGCGTAGAGGAGGATGTCCACGAGGGATTGACTCTGGCCGAGCGTCAGCCACACGGCGATCGCCGCGAAACCCACCATGGCGAGCCGGGAGACGTTCAGCGCGCTGCGTTCGGAGAGGTCCTGCCTGACCACGCCCACGACATTGCGGGTGAAGAGAACTCCAGAGGTGAGCAGGAGAACGGAGCCCGGCGCCAGCGCGAGCAGAAAGCCCGTTCCCGCGACGATACCGACCACCCAGCCGGGATATTTGTCGGAGACGAACTGCAGCAGCGCCGCGTTGAGGTTTCCGCCTTCCGGTTTGGTGCCGGCGACGAGCGCTGCGAAACCGAGCAGGATGATGAAGAAGTAGGCGAGTGAGTAGAGGGGCTGCCAGATGGTGTTGCGCCGGATGGCAGTGCCCGACTTCGCCGAGTAGGACACCTGGAACAGATGCGGGAAGACCCAGTTTCCGAACGCCACGTTCAGCGCCGACGTCATCAACCACACCGCCGTGGTCGGGGAGTTCGGGTTGATGCCGGGGAACTTGCCGATGCCGGGATGCTGCCGCTCCACGATACGGAAGATGTCGAGGAACGACGACGCCCCGACCTTGCTCGCCACCGTGGCGGTGAGCAGGAGCATGACGACGATCATGAGAACGTCCTTGATCGCTGCTGGAATCGCGGCCGAACGCAGACCGGCCAGGAACACGAACGTCAGCATCAGGAGGGCGCCGATCACCACGGCGGCATCGGAGGAGACCGAGCTGCCGATCGTCAACCGCACGATCAGGCTGAGGCTGACGAGCTGTATCTGGACGTAGACGATGAGCGCCGCGATACCCACCAGCGCTGTCACCGTGCCCAGCCACGGCGCGTCGAAGCGTGCGGCGAAGAAGTCGGCCTGGGTGATCAGCCTGTGTTTGCGTCCGGCCCGCCAGATCTTCGGCATGAGCCAGTAGCCGATGGCGTAGCTGAGCGATACGGAGGTGAACGCCAGATACGCCGGCGCCCCCAGCGCCCACGCATACCCGGAGATGCCCAGCACGGCGAAGGTGGTGTACACCTCGCCGGCGTTCAGGAACCAGAACAGTACGGCGCCGAGGCGGCGTCCGCCGACGGCCCAGTTCGACATGGTGGCCGACGCGGCGCCCGCGCGGCGGCCGAAGCCGATGGCGCCGAGAACGGCACCCAGAACGATGGCGAGGGCAAGGGCGAGTTTCACGACTCACCACCGCCGGGCGCTCTGCCGCTGGTCGTTTCTGCTCCGGTCGCTTCTTCGGTGGCGGCGATGAAGGCGGCCTCCTCTGCGGCTCCCGCCCCCGACCTCTCATCGAGCAGGAAGAGCACTCCGATGATCACCGTGGCGAACACGACGCCCGCCATCTGCCAGGCCATGGGGAAGGGGATACCGAAGGGGGCGAAGCTCACGCCGTTGACCAGGGGCACCAGGCCGACCTGCCAGACGAAGGGTAGGGCGAGCAGCCAGTAGAAGCGACGGCGAGCAGCCACGGGAGGGTGCCCGCGAGCGTGAGGTGGCGCCATGATCTCTCCTGCCATCGAGGGGAAGTGACGATATCCTGGCTTGTGCAGTCTGGCTGCACAATATGTACCGGTGGGTAGTTTTTTGGCCGTGGCCGGCGCATTTCAGGTACGTTCCAGGTGCGGTCCCGGTGTGGCCGTTGCGGATTGACTGTGCAGTAGAGGTGTACGGGAGGGGACATGATCGGAAGTCAGTTGCGCGAGCTCCGGACGCAGCGCGGCATGAGTCTTCGCTCACTTGCCGCGGAGGCAGGCCTTTCGCCGACCCTCCTCAGTCAGGTGGAGCGTGGTGTGACCGAACCCAGCCTGGCTACGCTGCGCAAGCTGGCCGGGGTGTTCGGGGAATCCGTGGCCTCCCTGTTCGAGGACAGGACCGCGCCCGCGGTGTGGGTGAGTCGGCCTGGCGAACGCACCCTGCTCAGTGGTCCCCACGGGATCGTCAGTTACGAGCGGCTCACCCCGGGCAACGGGCAGCTCGAGGTACTGCGTGCCGTACTTCCTCCAGGCGCCGCCACCAGTACGAAGCCCTGGGCCCATCCGTCCACTGAATGCGCCTTCGTTGTCAGCGGCGGTGTGCTGACCGTGGATATCAGCGGGAGTGACCACCAGGTGAATCCCGGAGAGGCGGTCACCTTCGACTCCCGGCAGCCGCACCGTTACCTGAATCGCACTCTGGAACCTGTCGTGTACATCGTCTCGGTCAATCCACCCTCACCCTGAGGTGGGCGCTTCGACGGCTCGCAGAGATCCGACGCCTGCGGCTGCGGGGTCACGGACGGACCGCAAGGGCATCGAGTCCTCGACCCGCCTGGGCCGCCACCGCTGGACCATAGAACGCACGATGTCCTGGCTCGCAGGATGCCGCCGACCACACCGCCGATACGAGCGCAAAGCCGAGCACTTCCTTGCGTTCACCAGTATCGCCTGTACCCTCATCTGCTACCGCCGGTTGACGGGATGACATGGTGCGCGAGCCATTGGCTTACCTTGTCGAGGTACCCGGGGGCGAGGTCGGTTGAGTCCGGTATCTGCAAACGATGGTCAGCGCCCGCGAACACCTCCACAGTCAGTGTTGCCCGGTGAGAGCGGGCCGAATGGCAGGCGGATGCGGCAAAGATGCGGATGCTGTCAGCGACCGGTACCGCTTTGTCCGCGCCACCGAAAAGCGCCAGATGCGGGCAGCGCAGCCGAAGCAGGTCCGGGGCCGGGTCGTGATCCTGTTTCCGCTTCAGGAACCACCAGAGGCGTTCGTCCACTTCACCCCAGTAGTAGGCCAGTCCCGGCGGTGCTCCCGCGTTGTCGACGAGCTGTTGAGCCGTCGTGAAGTCAGCGTTGCGCCGACCTGCTTCTGCCAGTTGGTCGTAGAGGGTCAGGGCTCTGCGGATCTCCGGGTGCCCATCACCATGAAGGCTCTGCAGGTGATGGGCCAGGGCGTAGCGCTCTTGCTCAGCCGGGCTCATTCCCGGGCAACTGTTGGTGACCACCCACGGCAGGTCATCCCGCCCCGCAGAAGCGCGCAGGGCGACCCAGCCACCCTCGCTATGCCCGAAAAGTCCCGCTGCTAGCGATTGAACCTCAGGCTGAGCACGGAGAAAGCTCAGCGCGGCAACTGCATCAGCCGCCAGATCGTCCATGGTTGCTGCGCGCCAATCACCGGATGACTGGCCAACACCACGTTTATCGTATGACAGCACGGCAAATCCAGCCTTCACAAGGTGCTGCTTGAGCGGCAAGAAGTAAGTGCCGTTGTCCCTGTCTGTCGGCCCGGATCCGCCGACCAGCACCACGCCGGCAACGACCCGGTCGGCCTCTCCCGGCACACACAGTGAACCGGCTAGCTCTACCGCCCCGCTGACGAACAAGACGTCCCGCACTCTCATGCTTTCCATGGCCCCAGTCTCATGGCTCCGCACGGACCACGTGTCACTTCGGTTGACCTGGAAGCTTCCCACTCTCCGTGACAGAGCCTTGTGCTAGCTGTACAAGACCGAGAGGTCGCCGAACGGCCAAATGAGATGCGTTCTAAGCTCCGACAGCTTGACCCTCGAACTGAGCGGCGTCAGGTCGTCGCGCCGCTGTCCGACGGGCTCGTCGACGGTGCCGGCTTGTGCCAGTCCCTGTTGCCCGGGCCCGGGAACCTGAGGCGGGAGTAGCCGTCGACCGCGGAGTGCAGGTAGACGTAGCCGGTCTTCGTGCCGCGCGTCTTCGTGCGGGCGATGGCCTTGGCTTGCTCGCTGCCTTTGCCGTGGATGCGCCCGCCGCCGCCGTCGGGGATGCGGCCAACTTTCTTCACGTCGAGATGGACTATGTGACCGGGCCGCACGGCGATGATGCGCTGCGGCTCCCGGTCGTGCTGTCCCTTGATGTCGATGAACTTCCGCCGATTCAAGCCGAACTGGGCGAGCAGCCGAGTGATGGTGCGTCTGCTGACGGGTGTGCCGGTTTGGTGGAGCTCGAAGGCGATACGGGATGCTGACCACTTGTGCTCGCGAAGCATTGTGTCGATGAGCTCCACGAGCGGTCCTGGGGTGGCTGTCGGCTGCCGGATCGGCGCGGAGGAGTGGTCGAGCAGTCCGAGTTCCCCGTAGCGGCGGTAACGGCCGATCCATTTCGATGCTGTGGCACGGGAGATGCCCATCTCGGCTGCGACGTGCGCGATCGGGCGTGTGCTGCAGCGCTCGACGAGCCGGAGGCGGCCTTCGGGAGTCAGTGGGGCATTGCGATGGGTCACGTGGCGCTTGGGAATCGTGAAACGGCGGCCTGTCACACCGGTCGATTGCGGTCAGTGGTGCGGTCGGTGGGGCGTCGATGAAGTCGTGGATCGGTGCGATGGACTCGGGAATGGGGCGCGCCGACACACGTGCGGCGGCACGGATCGAAGCGCGCATCGCGGGCGGCAGTGGGCTGAGGTCTCCGCTCTTGGTGAAACCAGGATGGTAGAGGACATAGTGGATTGGGCTGTCGGGCTGGGCGGTGAACGCGACGCCGAGCAGATCATTGGCTCGGCCGGCCTGCAGTTGCGCGGTCACCATCCCGTAGTCGTGTTCGAGTTGCAGGTCGTCCCAATTAACCTCGCCTTGGGTCATTCCGACGCCGGCGACGTTGACTTCAGGCGGGCGACTCCGCCCTCGGCTGGGGCCCGCGCTCTCGACAGCGCCCGGTTGACGGTCTGTTGGGTGAGCGTCAGCTCGTCTCCCGCAGGCCGTCTGGCCGGTGTCGTCACCCACGGGCCAGCACCGATATAAGCGCGGTCGGCCAGGATCGGCACCTATTGGCGCTCGCGGATCTTGATGATCCGATGGGCACGGGCCGCACGGAGGTCATGGCAGCGCCCCGGCAGGGCTGGGGACAGCCACAGCGCTCAGCCGTGAGGATCGGTGACCACCTGCACGTTCACCCCATGGCGGCGGTGCTTGGCCGAGTAGTCTGCGCGGCCGTCGCCGAGGCGGTCGCGCTCGGCCAGGCTGCCGTCGAGCAGGACGAATTCCGGTGCTGCCTCGCGCGGAGCGCGCAGCAGACCCGACCGCTGCTTCGCGTTTGGCTCTTTCTGCCGTGAGTGAGGCTCTTGACCCTCACGTGGCGTCAGGCTGCATAGTCGGTGCCGTGGAGGATCACTGGACCGTGGGACACGTGGCCGAGCTGGCCGGCGTGAGCGTCCGCACGCTGCATCACTACGACGGGATCAGGCTCGTTCAGCCGTCGGCGCGGACCGCAGCCGGATACCGGGCCTACTCGGCGGGCGACGTGGAGCGGCTGCGGGAGGTACTGGCCTATCGGCGGTTGGGCTTCGGGCTGCGGGAGGTTGCGGAACTGGTCGGCGACCCGTCCACCGACGCGGTCGCGCACCTGCGCCGACTGCGCGGCCTGCTGCTGGAGCGGCGTGATCGCGCTGACGCCATGGTGGCGGCCATCGACAGGGAACTTGAGGCACGGGCGAAGGGACTGAAGGTGACGCCGGAGGAGCAGCTGGAGATGCTCGGTGCACGGCTGTACGACGCGATCGGCGGCGCTTACACCGCAACACGACGTACCGAGCCGCGGATCGCCGCGCGGATCTGGGACGCGCTCGGGGACGCGCAGACGGTGCTGAACGTCGGGGCCGGCACCGGCTCCTACGAGCCTGCTGATCGCGACGTGACCGCGGTGGAGCCATCGGCGGTCATGCGGGGGCAGCGGCCTGCTGACTCGGCGCCGTGCGTGGCCGCTGCCGCGGAGAGCCTGCCGTTCGAGGACCAGTCCTTCGACGTCGCGATGGCCGTCTCCACCGTTCACCACTGGGGGGGACCCGATAACAGGGCTGCGCGAGATGCGCCGCGTGGCCCGCCGCGTGGTGGTGCTCACGTTCGACACCGACGAGCCCGGATGGCAGGACCGGTTCTGGCTTACCCGTGACTACCTGCCCGAGTTCGCCGCCGTCCTCGCGGAATTTCCCTCGCTTGCCGGGATGGCCGACGCGATCGGTGCCCGCGCTGAGCCGGTACCCATCCCGTGGGACTGCGCTGACGGCCTGTTCGAGGCGTACTGGCGCCGACCGGGGGCGTATCTGGAGGATCATGTGCGCCGTGCGATGTCGGTGCGGACGAGGGTCGGGCCAAAGGCCGAGCAGCGCGCGGTGCGAAGCCTCAGCGCCGACCTCCACTCCGGCCGGTGGGCCGAGCGCAACAGCGACCTCGCCGGCCTTGGCGCGGCAGATCTCGGCCTCCGCCTGCTCATAGCTTGACCCGCGTCGCAGGTTCAGCGTGATGCCGGCTCCTGATCGGCCTGCTGGTGCTTGACCCAGCGGGTCTGGCGGATCTGCTCAGCGGCTCGCGCTCCGCCGGACGCTACTCGGTGCGCAGCGCCGTGGCCGTACGGGCCTTGGCCGCCCAGCCGGCCGGAACAAGCGCGCCCAACATCGCGATGACGACCCCGCCCACCTCCAGCAGGACCAGCTGAGCAGGGCCGTACACACCGAGGACGGACGACGGCATACGGGTGCCTACGGCACGCCCCATCGCCGGCATGACAACGTGGTGCAGCGCGTACCCCGCCGGTACGCCGATCAGCCCGCCGACCACGCCGATCGCGGTCACCGAGGCGAGCACCAGGCTGATGGTCTGCCGCGGCGACATGCCGATCGCTTTGCAAATGCCCAGGTCGTGGATGCGTTGCCGGGTGTCCAGGACGACGGAGTTGAGCACGCCGAGGCCCGCTACGGCGACCAGCATGAGGGTGAGCAGCACTGCCATCGCGTCCATGATGAGGATGACGCCCTTCTGCTCCGAGGGCGGGATGGTCGTGGCGTCGCCGCCCAGAGGCTGTACCACCGCCGCGAGCTTCGCCGCGAACTCGTCGGCCGAGACGCCGGACTTCACGTCGGCGAGAAAGGTACTGGGCTCGGCCGAGGGGAAGTTGGCCATGTCCGCGTGGATTTCCAGCTCATTGCCCGAGGTGTCGAAGGACTCACCGACGATCCGCAGGTCGGCGGTCTCCTTTTCGTAGGTCACCTGCACCGTGTCACCGACCTTGGTGCTGGTCCGTTCCAGGAAGCGTGAAGGCACCACGACCTGCCCCTTGCCGGTGATCCAGTGCCCGGAGAGCATGTCGTAACTGCCGGAGCGGGAATCCCCTTCGTAGAGGCTGGCCTGGACCGAGCCGGAGACCCCGGCCACGGCGACCTCGGTCTGGAGCTTGCCGTAGTACGACTTCAGCCCGGCCTCGGACTTGAGGGCGGCCCGTACCTTCGCCGGATCGGCGACCTTGGGCCTGGACGTGCCGGCCGTGCTGCTCCTGACGGGAGACGGGCTTGCCGCGTCGTCCACCGCAGGAGGCTCCGGCTGCGCAGGAGGAGCGATGTCGTCCAGCTTGACCGTCGTGACCGTGACCGCGGCACGGCTCTCGGGGTCCTGCGAGGCGCCAACCGCACTCAGGGACGAGGTCAGTCCCACCGCGAAAGTCGCCGCGACCGTGCCGAACGCGACCGCGAGCAGCATCGCGAGGGTACGCACCGGATGAGTGAAGGGGGTGGCGAGGCCGTAGGTCACCGGCCGAGGCAGGGGCAGCCGTCCCATCACCCGATGCGCCCACTGCCCGCGCCCCGTGTGCGGTGCCCGGCCGACCGCGATGGCCTCGACCGTGTGCAGGCGTCCGGCGCGCAGTGCCGGGACCAGCGCCGCGAGTCCCACGACGAGCAGTGCGGCGGCCGGCACCGCGACATCCACCCACCAAGCCGCCGAGAGCGAGACGGTGCCGTACATCTCCTGGGTGTCCGCCAGCAGCGGCACCGCCAGGAGGTTGCCCAGCACAACGCCCACGGCGATACCGGCACCGGCCGGGATCAGCGCCTGGGCCACGTAGGCGCGGACGACCTCGCGCGGAGTGAAGCCGATGGCCTTGAGGATGCCGATCCTGCGCAGGCTGGTGCCGACCGCACCGCTGACCACACTGCTGACGATGATCACCGACATCACGATGCCGAGCACACCGAAAGCCATCACGAACGGGACGGTCGCCGCCGCACCCTGATCAGCGGCGCGCTTGGTGTCCAGCCAGGACTGGGTGCCCAGCAGCGCCCCGGACTTCACGGAGGCGGCGAGCTTCGCCCGGTCGGCGAGGATCTGCCTCTTTGTGCTCGCGGAGTCGAAGCGGTAGAGCATCTGACTCGTGACGGTGTGGCCCTGTGAAGCCAGCGCGTCGACCTGCGCCGAGGTCGCCCAGGCGTCGGCGGACCTGTCGGCCGACACGGCGAAGCCGACGACCGTAAGTGTCGGGGCGTTGGCGGCGTCCGACGCCTTGAAGGTGGAGCCGATCTCGACGGAGGGGCCCTCGAACGACGCGCCGAGCACGATCTCGCCCGGCTTCTGCGCCCACCGACCGGACTTCAGTTCCACGCGGTCCACGTCACCGTCCGGACCGGACCGCCCGACCAGGGTCAGCGTCGGCATTTGGAAGCCCAACTGGTCCACCGGGCGGACCGCCGTGGACGGGTACGGCCCAGCGCTTGCCGTGACCCCGGCCAGCTTCCCGGTGTCCGCCAGTTGCGCCGCACTCGCCTTGGCAGGATCGAACTGTGCGGTGATGTGCGCGCCCTGCTGCTTGTTGAAGGCGTGGTCGAAGGGGGCGGTTGCGGCGACCATGAGCGACCCGGCAACCACGGCCGAGGCCACGGCCATCATCGTGGCCACGGCGATCACCACTGTCTGCACCCGCCGCCGGCCCACCCCGGAGCGTACGACCCGGCCCAGCGCGCCGGTACCGAACAGGCTCATCGGACGGCCTGCGCGTACGAGTCGAGGGCAACCTGACCGTCGACCAGGTGAATCGTGCGGCTCGCGCACGCCTCCGCCAGCGTCAGGTCATGCGTCACCAGCACGATGGTCTGCCCCCCCAGGTGCAGATCCATCAGCAGATTGCGGACGTCGTGGCCCGAGGCGGTGTCGAGCGCGCCGGTGGGCTCGTCAGCGAGCAGCAGCGCGGGCCGGTTCACCAACGCCCGGGCGACCGCGACCCGCTGGCGTTCACCTCCGGACAGCCGGCCTGGGTAGGCGCGGGCATGTTTCTGGATGCCCAGCATCTCCATGAGCTCACCCGCGCGGGCCGCGGCCTTGCGTCGGCTGGTCCCGATCAACTGGGCCGGGAGCTGGATGTTGTCGGTGACAGTGAGGTCGTCGAGAAGATTGAAGAACTGGAAGGCCATGCCGATGTGATCGCGACGGAACCTGGCGAGGGCGTGCTCGCTCAACTGGTCGATCCGTTGCCCGGCCACGAACACTGCTCCATCGGTCGGCTTGTCCAGGCCGGCGACGAGGTTCAGCAGCGTGGACTTGCCGCTCCCGGAAGGGCCCGTCACGGCAAGGGCCTCACCCTTGGCGACGCTGAACGTGAGCGGTCCGAGCGCCGGCGCGCCGGCGCTGTCGTAGCGCTTCGCCGCACCCTCCAGCTCGATCACTTGATGCATACGAGTTGTCCGTCCTTCACGGTCGCGAGGCACATGCCGTTGTCGGCCCCGCGAACCTAGAGGCTGCCGCGGATGGGGCGCGTCGGCCGTGGAACCAACATCAGGCCCTTCCTCCGGAGGATTCGGCCGCGGAGTCATACCTGAGAAGGAGTCCTCTGGGACAACGCCCTGGCCGGACAGGCGGACGCGGGCCGGGCGGAGAGCGCAGCACAATGCACGGATGGAGACGGAAGACCGGCGCAGCCGGCATCAGCAACTCGTCGACGCGTTACGCCCGGAGGCGGAGGCCGCCCCGCTGGCCCGGCGAGCGGTGCGCGCCGATGTGGTGCTGGCGGTCGTACTGACCGTCATTGCCCTGTTTGTGGCGGTGCGCTATCCCGGCGACGGGCCGGTGAACATCAACCCGCCTACGGTGGACGTCGGGACCGGGGTCCCGGCCCCGCCCTCGCCGCCCGGCCCTGGTCAGGTGCCCGTGGAGGAAGAACCCTCCTCCGTGCCCTGGGCCCTGGTCGTCCTGTCGACGCTGCCGCTGGCCGCCCGGCGCCGGTATCCGCTGACCTTGTTCGTGGTGGTGCTGGGCGCGGCACTGGCCATCGGCAGCTCCGCCTCCTGGATCACCGTCCTGGCCTGTGTCATCGGCGCCTACACCGCCGTCGTATACAGCCGTTACCGGATAACGGCGATCGCCGTCCTGGTGATCGCCGCTGCGCTGTCCGGCTTCGCTTTCCGCAACGCGGAACCCTTGCTCCCCGGATGGTCCAGCCCGGGATTCGTGCTCCTGGTGGCCGGGATGCTGGCCAGCCTCGTCCGTTTCCTGCAACTGCGGCTGGCCTCCAGCCGGGACCGGATGACAGAACTGCAGGCCGCTCAGGAGGAGGCCACGCGACGCGCCGTCGAAGAGGAGCGTGCCCGCATTACCGCCGAACTGCACGACGTCGTGACCCACAATGTGAGCGTGATGGTGATCCAGGCAGGCGCGGCCCGCAAAGTGATGGACATGGCGCCCGAGCAGTCGAAGGAGGCACTGCTGGCCGTCGAGGCGGGCGGTCGGGCCGCCATGGCCGAACTCCGCCACGTGATGGGCCTGCTGGCCGCTCCGGACCACGAGAGGCCCGACGGCCTGGAGCCCCAGCCGGGGCTCGCACAGCTCGATGCGCTCGTCGCGCGAGTACGCGCCGCCGGTACGAACGTGAGCGTCGGGGTGTCGCTGCCGCCGGATCCGCTGCCACCGGGGGTGGACCTCACGGCGTATCGCGTCGTACAGGAGGCGCTGACCAACACGCTCAAACATGCGCGCGGCGCGCAGGCGTCCGTCGCCATCGGATACACCGACGACGGGCTGGAGATCGAGATCACGGACACCGGCGGCGCCAAGGAATCCCCGCCCGTGCAGAGCAACGGCCGTGGCCACATGGGGCTGCGCGAGCGGTTGGCCGTCTATAAGGGCGAGCTGACAGCCGGGCCGACAAAGGCCGGCGGATACCGGGTCACGGCCCGTATCCCGCGGAGCACCGTATGAACATGGACCAACCACCGCTGCGCGCCGTCATCGCCGACGACCAAGCCCTCGTACGCACCGGTTTCAAGATGATCCTGGCCGCGGACGGCATCGAAGTGACGGCCGAGGCCGCCGACGGGGCCGAGGCTGTCGCAGCGGTTCGCCGTACGCGGCCCGACGTCGTCCTCATGGACATCCGGATGCCCGAGATGGACGGCATCGAGGCCACCAGGCGCATCCTCGGCGACGCCGGTCCGGACGGAACGCGGGTCATCATCCTCACCACATATGACCTTGACCACTACGTCTACGCCGCGCTCACCGCCGGCGCCAGCGGCTTCCTGCTCAAGGACGTCACCCCCGAACATCTGGTCTCCGCCTTACGCCTGGTGCAGACCGGCGACGCTCTCCTCGCGCCCACAATCACTCGTCGGCTGATCGAGCGCTTCGCCCATCACGACGAACCGCAGACCATCGCCCCGCACCGCGATCTGTCCGACCTGACCCCGCGCGAGCTCGAGGTGCTCCGCCTACTCGCGACGGGGCTCAGTAATGCCGAACTCGCCTCCCGGCTGTTCCTCAGCCCGACCACGGTCAAGAGCCACGTCGGCCGCATCCTGTCGAAGCTGGACCTGCGCGACCGGGTCCAGGCCGTCGTCTTCGCCTACGAGACGGGTCTAATCGCCCCGGGCCGTGGCGCCTAAAGCGCGTTGCGCCAGACACCACGGGCGTCCGATCCGCGGCCCATCACCACTCCGCTCCCGGACCACCTTCAGCAACCGATCGAACTGCGTCATCCGCAGCCTCGTAAACGCCTCCACCCACACCGGCTCAGCCCTCAACACCCCACGCATATGTGGAAAATGCCCAGATCACGGCCTTCTGCAACGCGCTTTAGCATGCGGGCCGAGCACTGAAAGGTGCTCGACGAGTGGCTGGACAGACAGTGCTGTGGGTTCCCCTCAAACAGAACTTGGTCATGGTCCGTGGTCACTCGGCAGAGCACCTGAAGGATCTTGCTGCCCGGCGGAATGCTGGAACATGGCCAGAGATGAAGTTGGGTAGTTCAACGACGACTTGGCGGAGTTCACCTCCGATGAGCCGGGCTCCTTTGGAGAGGCCAGAGGAGGCTCCGCGAATCAGGGATCAACCCTCCCGCGGGGGGCCGGCTCGGCCTGTGGAACCGTATGTATAGCCCGCGCCCGACATCCACATGACCCCCGAGGAGGGCATGCGCGCCCACCTCGACCTCCAGGGCGGGCAGCCGCACGGGTGCTGCCCCCTATCCACTGGGGCACCTTCAATCTGGCGCTGCACCCGTGGGCCGAGCCCGGCGAATGGACCGCCGACGCGGCGGAGGCGGTGGGCCAGACCGTGGCCACACCGAGGCCGGGCGAGCCGTTCGAACCGGGCGCGGACCTGGCGACAGACCGCTGGTGGCAGCCCTTCGGCGGGACGATCGCCCACCCCTGGCGCAGCCCGAAGCCGGTCGAGACGGAACCGAACCCGGTGGCGACTCCGGCGGAACTGGACCTCGCGAACGAGCGCTGAGAGAGCGCGCAATGAGTTCCGATTGGTCGGTGCGGGCCGGCCCCGCGCGCCGTGGGTGTGTTGCTGTACTCCTGCGAATGGCATGCATGCGCTTCGGCAGACACGGCCTGTGATGTGCCGGACGTGCGGCCGAGGGCCGTGGAGCCCTAGGCGGCGTCGCTACGGTCCGGCCGCGGGCGCGAGACAGGTGAACGTCCGGGGTTGGGCGACGCCGAACCCCCCGGCCCCCTGCGCCCGTTCATGACCGGTTCCGATCAGGGGCGATCGATTCTTTGTCCTTCTTCGGCATGGGGCCGAGCGGGTTATCGGTCTGTCGTGCGAGTGCTCATACCAGAGCGGGACGCTCCCCGTGGGACTTTGTCAACTGCCCACCGCACATGATGCGTTGACGACTACTGTGAGTGTCCGTCGGGCGACGCAGGGCCGAATTCTGCGGCTCTGCCGACCGACACCGTGATGGCGTATGCCCGAATCGCGCACCCCGCGCGAGCAAACCGGCCCGACGCACCAGTACGAGGACGCCGATGTCTCAACTCCGTGCACCGGCCGCACGCGCAGACCGCCGTGAGGGCGGCCGGCACGGGCGGCCGGCCGCCCGCCCCGTGCCCGCGCTGCCCGATACGCATATACGGCCCCAACTCCTGCGCCTCGCCGTGCTACCGCCTGTCGCGGTCGCGCTGAGCGCCAGCGCGGCCGTCCTGTTCACGGTCCGCTCCACCGGAGCGCGGACCAGCCTCACCCTGTGGGGCGTCCTCGCCGGAGCCACGGCGGTGACCTGCGCGGGCATCCTGATCGCCGCCGTGGCCGCCGGTCGCGCGGCCGGTTCCGTCAGCGACCGCATCGGCGCGCTGCGCCGCAGCAGCGCGCGCGGCGAGGCCGACCTGCGTGACCTGGTCGAGGCACTGCGCCGCGGCGAGGGTCCGCCCCAGCGCAAGCCGCGCAGCCGGCCCCCGGGGGACGCCGACGACTTCGACCTGCTCGCCGCCGATCTGGCCCGTGCCCACGACGGCGCCGTCACCGCCGTCGTATCGGCCGCCCAGCTCTCCAGTCAGGCCGGCAGCGAACAGAAGGTCGAGGTCTTCGTGAACCTCGCCCGGCGCCTGCAGTCCCTCGTGCACCGGGAGATCTCCATCCTCGACGAGCTGGAGAACGAGATCGAGGACCCCGACCTGCTCAAGGGCCTCTTCCACGTCGACCACCTCGCCACCCGCATCCGCCGCCACGCCGAGAACCTCGCCGTGCTCGGCGGCGCCGTCTCCCGCAGACAGTGGAGCAACCCGGTCTCCATGACCGAGGTGCTGCGCTCCGCCATCGCCGAGGTCGAGCAGTACTCCCGCGTCAAACTCGTGCCGCCGATCGACGGCACCCTGCGCGGCCACGCCGTCGCCGACGTGATCCACCTGCTGGCCGAACTCGTCGAGAACGCCACCGTGTTCTCCGCCCCGCACACCCAGGTACTGCTCCGCGCCAACCTCGTCACCTCGGGACTCGCCGTCGAGGTCGAGGACCGCGGACTCGGCATGCCCGTCGGCGAACAGAGCCGGATGAACGCCCTGCTCACCGACCCCGACCAGGTCAACGTCGCCAGCCTGCTGGCCGACGGCCGCATCGGCCTGTTCGTGGTCTCCCAACTCGCCCGCCGCCACGGCATCCACGTCCGCCTGCAGACCAACATCTACGGCGGGGTACAGGCCGTACTCGTCGTGCCCCAGGCCTTGTTGGGTACGGCGCCGGGCGCCCCAGGAGCCGTGGGGCAACCCGAGGACACCCTGGGCGGAGGGCAGCCGCTCGTGCCGCCGCAGGGCGGGAGCGAGGGTGGCCCACAGGCCGCCGTTCGGCGGGGCGCGGTGGCTCCCGCGCCCGGGCGGCATCAACGACCCGACTCCGCACCGTCCGCACCGCCCGCCGCGCCGGGGCCGAACGGTGGGGGCGGACCGGTGCCGCTGCCCGTACGCGGCGCCCACCCGGAACGGGCCAACCCCGCCGAGGCGGTACCCGGCATCCGACCCGACGACCGGAGGACCGTGGCGGAGAACATGAGCACACCGCCCGTTCCGCGCGGCGGAGCGGTACGCGGCACCATGGGCAAGCCGCCCCAACTGCCCCGGCGCCGCGCCCAGGAACACATCGCCCCCCAACTCCGCGACGGCCCGGCGCCCCGCCAGGACTCCGAGCACACCGCAAGTCACGACCCGGGCCTGATGGCCGCCTTCCAACGGGGGATCGGCCTCGCGGAGGCACAGCAGCACATGGAGGCGGTGGAGGAGGTGGCGGCGACGGCGCCGGAGGTGGCGCCGGAGATGGCGTCACCACATGTGGAGCGGTCAATCCACACAGAGGCGGACCATACGGACTTCTCACACACAGGCGGGATCCATGTGGGCGGGACCTATATGAGCGCGCTCCACACGGAGCCGTCGTACACAGAGCCGCCCCCTACAGAGCAGCCCCTCACGGACCCGTCCTCCTCCGAGCCGTCCCACGAGCAGTTCCTCCAGGCCGACGGTGTCCACACGGGGGGCGTCTACCTGGGCGCCTCCCACCCGGACCCCGGTCCCAGTCGCCCGGCCGAGGCGCACGCCCACGCGCCCGGTCACGATCTCACCGCCCGCCACGACGGGAGCGCATCAGCCGGATGACGACGCGCGCCCCCACCCCCACGGACACACCCACCCGCACGCCGACCCCCACCCGCGCTGCGGCGCACCTTCGTACCCCAAGGAGTCGATCCACCATGGCGAGCGATGCGCCGACCGGCCATGTATCCGATCTCGACTGGCTGATGAGCGGCCTCGTGCAGCGCGTACCGCACACCACCAGCGCGGTACTGCTCTCCTGCGACGGGCTCGTGAAGTCGGTTCACGGTCTCGACCCGGACAGCGCCGACCACATGGCCGCGCTGGCCTCCGGCCTGTACTCCCTCGGCCGTAGCGCGGGCGTCCGCTTCGGTGAAGGTGGAGACGTCCGGCAGGTCGTCGTCGAACTCGACTCGACGCTGCTCTTCGTCACCACCGCCGGCTCGGGCACCTGCCTCGCCGTGCTGGCCGGCCGTGAGGCCGACGCGGCCGTCCTCGGCTACGAGATGGCGATGCTGGTCAAGAGCGTCCGCCCCTACCTCGTGACCGCGCCCCGGCAGCATGCCGTCGAATCCCCTGCGATGAGGCCTTGAGCGTGGCGACGGCCGGCGACGGGCCTTGGTTGGACGACGCGGCCGGACGTCTGGTGCGCCCCTTCACGGTCAGCAACGGCCGGACCCGGCCGTCCATCGCACTCGACCTCCTGTCGCAGGTGATGGCCACCGGTGCCACGCCCCTCGGCTATCTCGGCCCCGAGCACGCGCAGGCGCTCGACCTGTGCCGCGCGCCCGTCTCGGTGGCCGAGGTCGCCGCCCACCTGAAGCTGCCGGCGGTGGTCACCAAGGTGCTGCTGTCGGACCTCGTCGACGGCGGGGCGCTGACCACCAAGCCGCCCGAGTTCCACCACAACCCCACTGACCGGTCTCTTCTGGAGGCAGTGCTCGATGGACTACGACGACAGCTCTGACTACGAGAGCGGCCACGATCCTTTCCCCACCGCGCTGAAGATCCTGGTGGCGGGCGGCTTCGGCGTCGGCAAGACGACCTTCGTCGGAGCGGTGAGCGAGATCGCGCCGCTCAGCACGGAGGAGCTGCTCACCACGGTCAGTGCCGCGACCGACGATCTCGAAGGCATCGAGAACAAGGTCGAGACGACCGTGGCGATGGACTTCGGCCGGATCACCCTCGACCCGGAACATGTGCTCTATCTGTTCGGTACGCCCGGACAGGAGCGGTTCTGGTTCATGTGGGACGAACTGTCCGAGGGCGCGCTCGGCGCGGTCATCCTCGCCGACACCCGACGCCTGGAGGAGTGCTTCGCCGCCGTCGACTTCTTCGAGCAGCGCGGCCTCGGATTCATCGTCGCGATCAACGAGTTCGACGGCTCCTACCGCTACGACCCCGAGGAGGTGCGTGCCGCCATCGACCTCGACCCCGGGATCCCGGTCGTGCGCTGCGACGCGCGGATCTCCAGTTCCGGAGTGCAGACCCTGCTGACCCTCGTCCGCCATCTCATCGAGCACGCCCCGGCGCACGCGCCGAGCCACGGCGCCCACATGTGATCCCCGCACACCCTCACGGAGTTCCTCTATGACATACGTCCACAGGGACGGAGTACGCCCATGAGCTACGACCCGCCGCGTCCGGCCGGTCGTCTGCTGCTCACGCCCGAGGACAAGGAGGCACCCCAACGGAGGCGACGGCTGCGGGGGTTGGGCCTGGGGGAGCACCCCGACCCGGCGCTCGACGCCTTCGCGGACCAGCTCGCCGACCTGACCGGGGCGCCGTACGCCATGGTCAACTTCATTGACGAGAACCGGCAGTTCTTCGCCGGTCTGCACACCCCGGGCGGGGTGGGGCTGCCGAGGCCCGTCTCGGGCGGGGAGCATGCCAAGCCCGAGGTGGGGCGGCAGTTGGCGCGCGACTATGGGTTCTGCCCCCATGTGGTGGTCCGACGTAAGGCACTGGTGCTTGAGGATGTCTGCGACTATCCACGGTTCGCGGGGAACCCGGTCGTCGACGAGTTCGGCATCCGTTCCTATCTGGGGGCGCCGCTCATCGACTCCACGGGGATGGTGCTGGGCACCGTGTGCGTCGTCGACACGGAGCCACGGCCGTGGGGGAAACCGGGCCTGGAGACGATCAAGGCGACGGCGGCGGACTTGGTGAGCAGGTTGGAGCGACTAGGCGGTGCGTAGCGGAGCGCGGGGGTGCTCGGCTCTCGCGTCGGCCGTCGAACGCTGGGCGGGCCGGCGGCGCGAGTGGGCACATGTCCTGGGCGGGACCGCGAACCGCTGGAGTGGTTGCGGCAGTTGGTCGAGGAGACGGGGACCGGGCAGCAGGGTTGCGGCACCGCGCTGGGCTGTCCGCTCGGCAACCCCAGCCTGGGGATGGTGGACGCGGTCGTCGGCGAGGCCCGTGACGCGGACGTCACCGTCACCGGCCCCCGCGAGGCGGCGCGGGCGGTCGTGGCTCAGTTGGCGGACCGGGTGGTGTTCGCGAAGCTGTGCGCCAACACCGGGCGACTGAGCCCTCGTTGGGCCAACTGTCGTGCCCCACTCGGAGCCTGCGCCGCGTGAGTCAGCGACCGGCATCCGTCGGCGCGGTCCGCCGTCCCTGGTCCGGCGCGGAGTTTCGTACCGCCACGGCGTGGTGCGGGAAGCCGATCCGCGGGACGGCGGCGGTCGCTGCGAGGACCATCAGGGTGGCCCCGACGGCGAGCGGACCGAGGGTCTGGCCGACGGTGTGTCCGGCGGTCAGCAGCGCCACTGAGCCCGGGATCCGCAGGTGGGCCCTGGCGGCCGGCGCGGACAGCGTGATGCCGACCGCCTGGATCAGCAGCGCCACGCACAGCAGCCGAGCCGGGCCCACAGCGGAGAGGACGGTACGGCGGTCGGCTCGACGAGCACCCTCGCTCCGGCGCCGAGCCGACCGGGGGCCCTGCCCGATCGCGGCGACGAGGAGGGTCCCGGCGACGATATGGCCGACGCCCGCCATGGTGTAGCCGGCGAACAGCGCGCCGAAGCGCCGGTCGGCTCTGGTCGCGGGCGCCTGCGTGGTCGTAGCGGCCGGCACCTCAAGCCGTAGCTTCCACGAAGCCGCCGCCCATCACGCCGCCCGCCAGTCCGCGACCAGGCGCAGGGCGAGGATGAGCGGCCCCAAGAGCGCGATACCGTCGCCTCCCGCCGCAAGCCCAGCCGGGCAGGTGCGGTCAGTGGTGCCGGAGAAGGCCGAGGAGCGGGCTGATTGCTCCACGTCCCGGTGCCGTTACTCCGCTTGGCCGGGGTCGTTCGGGTGCGGCTCCAGCGGGGTGACGTCGAAGGTCATCCAGGCGTGCAGGGGCAGGGTGCCGAGCACCTTCTCGTGGAGTTGCTCCTCGTCGTCGGCGCGCCAGAGACCGACGCTGCGCCGCTCGCCGACCGGGCGCCACAGCCGCCCCAGATGCCCGGTGGCGGCCAGTTCGCGGGAGCGGACGGCCTCGGCGGCGCGGCGCCGGTCGACCTCGTCCTTGCTGGTGCCCTCGGGGACGGTGGTGGTGATCTCGACCAGGAACTCTCGCATGACCTCGCTCCATTCGGGCCCGCCCGGCGCGACGAAGGTCGCCGGACTCCGGTGCCCTCATCGTGACCCGAGACCGACGCGGGCGCCATGAGAGGGACGGCCTCCCAGCCCGCGTGGCATGACGGGCGTGAAGGGTCCCTCTTCCCGCAGATCAAGGCCCTCGGCCGCGACCGCCGCTCGGTGGCCCATCTCCGACGGAGACGGAGGCATCACCGGTCCCGCGTTCTTCGCCCGCGCCGGCCGCAGCCGCCGCCCGACCTGGTCGCTGGTGCGGCCCGAAAGTGACCCGTCGTCCCCGCAGTCGGTGAACGGCTTCGCGCCGAAAGCGCAGTCCGCCACCAGGCCCCCATGTGAAGGAAACCTGCGGCACGGCTTAAGAAAACCTCGATGGACCCGGGCGCCCCGGTGAGGCAGATTGCTCACAGAATCCACCCCCACCCCCGGAGCGGGCTCGTCAGGCGTGCCCGCTCCCGGGACCTCACCCACAGGAGCCGTAGCGTTGAAGGCGCTGGTCAAGGAGAGGGCGGAGCCCGGGCTGTGGCTCGCGGACGTCCCGGAGCCCGCCGTCGGACCCGGCGACGTACTGATCAAGGTGCTGCGCACCGGGATCTGCGGCACGGACCTGCACATCCGGTCCTGGGACGGCTGGGCGCGGCAGACGATCCGTACACCGCTGGTGCTCGGGCACGAGTTCGTCGGCGAGGTGGTGGAGACCGGCCGGGACGTCGTCGACATCAAGGCCGGTGACCGGGTGAGCGGCGAGGGCCATCTGGTGTGCGGCAAGTGCCGCAACTGCCTTGCCGGGCGCCGCCACTTGTGCCGCGCCACGGTCGGACTCGGCGTCGGCCGCGACGGCGCCTTCGCGGAGTACGTCGCGCTGCCCGCCGCCAATGTGTGGGTGCACCGCGTCCCCGTGGACCTCGATGTCGCCGCGATCTTCGACCCGTTCGGCAACGCCGTGCACACCGCGCTGTCCTTCCCGCTGGTCGGTGAGGACGTGCTGATCACCGGTGCGGGTCCGATCGGCCTGATGGCGGCGGCAGTTGCCCGGCACGCCGGTGCGCGCAACGTCGTGGTGACCGATGTGAGCGAGGAACGTCTCGCTCTCGCACGCAAGATCGGCGTGAGTCTGGCACTCAATGTGACAGACGCTCAGATCGCCGACGGGCAGCGGGAGTTGGGGCTCCGCGAAGGCTTCGACATCGGCCTTGAGATGTCCGGCCGTCCCGAGGCCCTGCGCGACATGATCGCCAATATGACGCACGGCGGCCGGATCGCGATGCTGGGGCTGCCCGCCGAGGAGTTCCCGGTCGACTGGTCCCGCGTCGTCACCTCGATGATCACCATCAAGGGCATCTACGGCCGTGAGATGTTCGAGACCTGGTACGCGATGTCCGTCCTGCTGGAGGGCGGCCTGGACCTCGCGCCCGTGATCACAGGGCGGTATGGATACCGCGACTTCGAGGCGGCGTTCGCGGACGCGGCGAGCGGACGCGGCGGCAAGGTCATCCTGGACTGGGCTCCGTAGTACGGGAACTGGACTCCGTAGTAGGGAACTGGACTCTGTAGTAAGGGAATTGATGATGTTCGACTCCGTGCGCGACGACCTCCGCACCACCCTCGACGAGATCCGCGCCGCCGGACTCCACAAGCCCGAGCGCGTGATCGGCTCCCCGCAGTCGGCGACCGTGAACGTCACCGCGGGCGGCCGCCCCGGCGAGGTCCTCAACTTCTGCGCCAACAACTACCTCGGCCTCGCCGACCACCCCGAGGTCGTCGCGGCCGCCCACGAGGCCCTGGACCGCTGGGGCTACGGCATGGCCTCCGTGCGCTTCATCTGCGGAACCCAGGAGGTCCACAAGGAACTCGAGGCCCGCCTCTCCGCGTTCCTCGGCCAGGAGGACACGATCCTCTACTCCTCCTGTTTCGACGCCAACGGCGGTGTCTTCGAAACCCTGTTGGGCCCGGAGGACGCGGTCATCTCGGACGCCCTCAACCACGCGTCGATCATCGACGGCATCCGCCTCTCCAAGGCCCGCCGCTACCGGTACGCGAACCGCGACATGGCCGATCTGGAACGGCAGTTGAAGGAATCCGCGAGTGCCCGCCGCAAACTGATCGTAACCGACGGCGTCTTCTCCATGGACGGTTATGTCGCACCGCTGCGCGAGATCTGCGACCTCGCCGACCGCTACGACGCGATGGTCATGGTCGACGACTCGCACGCCGTCGGCTTCGTCGGCCCCGGTGGTCGGGGCACCCCCGAACTGCACGGCGTCATGGACCGCGTCGACATCATCACCGGCACCCTCGGCAAGGCCCTCGGCGGAGCCTCCGGCGGCTACGTCGCCGCCCGCGCCGAGATCGTCGCCCTGCTGCGCCAGCGCTCCCGGCCGTACCTCTTCTCGAACACCCTCGCCCCGGTGATCGCCGCGGCCTCGCTCAAGGTTCTCGACCTGCTGGAGTCGGCGGACGACCTGCGCGTCCACCTCGCCGAGAACACCGCCCTCTTCCGCCGCCGGATGACCGAGGAGGGCTTCGACATCCTCCCCGGCGACCACGCCATCGCCCCCGTCATGATCGGTGACGCGGCGGTGGCCGGCCGGATGGCGGAGCTGCTGCTGGAGCGGGGCGTGTACGTGATCGGCTTCTCGTACCCGGTCGTCCCGCAGGGCAAGGCCCGTATCCGGGTCCAGCTGTCCGCCGCGCACTCCACCCAGGACGTGAACCGGGCGGTGGACGCGTTCGTCGCGGCGCGGGCGGTGCTGGACGCCTGATCCGATCGTCCCGGGCCAGGGGCGTCCCGACCTCGGACATATTGCGATAATCGATCCCATGATCGAAGCGCGGCGGCTCCACATCCTCCGTGCGGTGGCCGACCACCGCACCGTGACGGCGGCGGCCGCCGCGCTGTATCTCACCCCCTCGGCGGTCTCCCAGCAACTCGCCGCCCTGGAGCAGGAGACCGGCCACCGCCTGGTCGAGCGTGGTGCCAAGGGCGTACGGCTCACCCCGGCGGGCGAGATCCTGCTCAGCCACACCAACGTCGTCCTGGCCCAGCTGGAGCGGGCCGAGGCGGAACTCGCTGCCTACGGCTCGGGCGCGGCCGGCACGGTCACCGTCGCCGCCTTCGCGACCGGCATCGCGGAGGTCGTGGCGCCCGCGGTGTCCCGCCTCTCCCTCCTCGCGCCCGGTATCCGCCTCCGCGTCCAGGATGCCGAGGGCGACGCCAGTCTGCCGATGGTGCTGGACCGGCAGGTGGATGTCGCGGTCGCCGTCGAGTACCGCGGGGCCCCGCCCGCCGACGACCCGCGGCTGATCCATGTGCCGCTCTACGCCGAGCCGTTCGACGCGGTCGTCCCGGTCGCCCACCGCCTCGCCGACGCCACCGAGGTCCCCCTCGCCGAGCTCGCCAAGGACCCGTGGATCGGCCCGTACCCCGGCAACCCCTGCCACGAGGTCACCGTCCTGGCCTGCGAGAACGCCGGATTCCAGCCCCGCCTCGAACACTCCTCCGACGACTTCCGCGCCGTGGTCGCCCTCGCCGCGGCCGGCGCGGGCGTGGCCCTCGTCCCCCGCTCGGCGCTGCGCGGCACGGACCTGACGGGCGTGGTCGTCCGGCCCGTCGACGGGGTGGCCCCGACCCGCCGGGTCTTCGCGGCCGTACGACGCGGCACGGAGGAGCACCCGCTGATCCGCCCGGTACTGGACGCGCTGGAAGAGGTCGCGCGGACGTAACCCGCGCGTTTCATATCTGGGATATCGTCCCGAATATGAAACCCGACGACCTGGTGGCGGCCTCGGACCCCGTGGACGTCCGGCTCGGCGCCCGGCTGGCCGAGCTGCGCGCCGAACACGGCTGGTCCCTGGGCGAGTTGGCGGAACGCACCGGGGTGAGCCGTTCGACCCTCTCCCGTGCCGAACGCGCCGAGATCAGCCCCACCGCCTCCCTCCTCAACCGCCTGTGCGGTGTCTACGGCCGCACCATGTCCCGCCTCCTCAGCGAGGTGGAGGCCGAACCCGCCCTGCTGGTACGAGCCGCCGAGCAACCCGTGTGGGAGGACCACACCTCCGGTTTCCTACGACGATCCGTGTCGCCCCCGCACACCGGACTGCGCGGCGAACTCGTCGAGGGACGGCTCGGGGCGGGCGCCGACATCGCCTACGACCGGCCGCCCGTGCCCGGTCTGGAACAGCACATCTGGGTCCTGGAGGGCGCCCTCGATGTGACGGCCCAGGACGTCGAGCACCACCTGGACGCCGGCGACTGTCTGCGGTTGCGGGTGTGGGGGCCGACGCGGTTCCGGTGCTCGGGCCGGGACGAGGCGCGCTATGTGCTGGCGGTGGTGCTGCCGTGAGGGTGACGCGTCTGGAAGGGCCTCAACTCCTCTCCCTCCTCGATGAGTTGGCGGATCTGCTGACCGACACCGTGGACGATGGCGCCTCGGTGGGCTTCCTCGCACCGCTCGGCCGTACGGCCGCCGTCGAGTGGTGGCGGGAGCGTGCCGACGGTGTGGCCGCCGGGCAACTCGCCGTGTGGGCGGCCCTCAGCGACGACCGGGTCGTCGGCACGGTGAGTCTCGCCTTCCCCGCCAAGCCGAACACCCGCCATCGCGCCGAACTGGTCAAGCTGATGGTGCACCGGGAGGCCAGAGGAAAGGGCCTCGGCCGCCGGCTCCTGACCGTCGCCGAGGACGCGGCCGTCGCCGCCGGCATCACTCTCCTCCACCTGGACACCGAGACGGACAGTCCGGCCGAGCACCTCTACCGCTCGGCAGGCTGGACCCGGGCCGGTGTGATCCCGGACTACGCGACGAGCCCGGGCGGCGTGCTGCGACCGACCACGCTCTACTACAAGCGCGTGGGAGAGAACGCGGAGACAGGCACTCCCACCAGGTGATTGTCAGTGGCAGCCGCTATGTTGCGTCTCATGCCGGATGCCGAAGACGTACGCCGTATCGCCCTCTCCCTCCCGGACACGACGGAGAAGGTCGCCTGGAACATGCCCACGTTCCGGGTGGCCGGGAAGATGTTCGTCACCGTGCCCGACGAGGAGACCTCCATCGCCGTGCGCTGCCCCAAGGAGGAGCGCGACGAACTGGTGCTGGCCGAGCCCGGGAAGTTCTGGATCGCCGACCACGAGGCGGGTTTCGCCTGGGTCCGGGCCCGCCTCGCCGCGCTGGAGAGCGAGGACGAACTGCGCGACATCCTCGCCGACTCCTGGCGCCAGGCGGCCCCGCCCCGACTCCTCGAGGCCTACCCGGAGTTGGGCCTTCCGTCCGGCGACTGACCGAAACTCCTTCGGGCGTTGTCAGTGGTGCGTGGCATCATCGGGAGGAGGAGTGGGAGCCGGGCCGGAGGGGGATCCGGCTCCGCCCGCGCGGGAGCCGGGGCGGGCTTCAGGGAGGGGGCGGCGGGGCATGACGGGGAGCGTCGGCAGTGGTGAACGGCCGGTCTGGTCAAGGGACTTCGCGCTGTTCTTCGTGGCACGCGCGATCGCCCGGCTCGGCGACACCATGCTGCCCGTGGCCCTCGCCGCAGGCCTGCTGGAACACGGGTACGGCGCGGGCGCGGTCGGCCTCGCCATGGCCTCGACGGCCGCCGCCTTCGCGGGACTTGTCGTCTTCGGCGGTGTGATCGCGGACCGCTTCAGCACCCGAAAGCTGATGATCGGCGCCGACCTGGTGCGCCTCGGCACCCAGTCCCTCGCCGCCGCACTCTTCTTCACCGGCCATGTCGTGCTCTGGGAGATCTGCGCGATCGGCTTCGTCAACGGCGTGGCGGGCGCGGTCTTCCAGCCCGGCGTGGCGAGCACGGTGCCGAGGCTCGCCTCCGACATCCAGGGCGCGAACGGCGCGATACGCACCGCCGAGTCCGCCGCCCAACTCGCGGGTCCGGCGGTGGCGGGCGTGCTCGTCGGATTCGCCTCGCCCGGAGGCGTGTTCGCGGCCCACGCCGCCACCTACGCCGTGAGCGCGCTCTGCCTGCTGCTGCTCCGACTGCCCCCGCTCGCGCCGGGCAGCCGCGAACCCGGGCACGGGACGGGCGCTTTCAAGGCCGATCTGGTCGAGGGATGGCGGGAGTTCAGCTCCCGCACCTGGCTCTGGGGGGTCATCGCCGTCTGGTGCCTCTACATGATCGCCGTCTGGGGCCCGACCGTCCCGCTGGTGGCGACCCAGGTGGTGCAACAACACGGCCCGCGCGCCTACGGCCTGGTCAACTCGGCCCTCGGCGCGGGCACCGTCGTAGGCGGACTGCTGGCCCTGCGGCTGCGCCCCCGCCGGATGCTGCGCGCCGGCGCGATCGCCCTCTTCGCCTTCGCCGGTTTCCCGGCGACCGTCGGAGCGGGGCTCGGTGTACCGGCCATGGCGGCCGGCGCCGCTGTCGCCGGGACGGGCATGTCGTTCTGGGGAGTGATGTGGGCGACCACCGTCCAGACACAGGTCCCACCGGACGTCCTCAACCGCATCCACGCGTACGACGTGGCGGGCTCCCTCGCGATGATGCCGGTCGGCCAGGCCCTGGCAGGCCCGGCAGCCGGGGCCCTCGGCACCGACCATGTGCTCCTCGTCGCGGGGGCGATGAGCTTCGTCGTGCCGACCGCTCTGCTCCTGATACGTGCGGTACGGGGGCTGATACGCGCCGACGCGATCGCGGTCGGTGCGAACGGCCCGGGCGACGCGGTGATAGTCGAGAGGGCGTGCCCGCAAGAGAGTTGAGAGCGCCTGCGCCGAGGTATCAGGCTCGTGTCGCAGTCGCAGATGCAGCCGTCCGCCCGCTCCCGACGAAGCCGACGATCCGCTCGCGCAGCGTCCGGGCGTCGAGACCGTGTGCGGTGATGTGTTCCGCGAGGGTGCCGTAGCGCCGGAGTTCGGCGCGGCCGACGCCCAGGCCGAGCACGCGGTGCGGTACGTCGGCGAGCGCATCGTTCGCGGCGGCCGTCGAGGTGCCGGCCAGGTACGGCTCGACGAGGACGACGTCCGCGCCGGCCGTCCGTGTGGCGTGACGCAGCGCGTCCGTGTCGAAGGGCCGTACGGTCGTGGCGTACAGGACGGTGAGATCGAGGTCCTCGGTCGCGGTCAGTACGGCGTCGAGCATCGGACCGACGGCGACGACCACCCCGGAGCGGCCCTCGCGGACGGTGCGGAAACGCGCGCCGTCGACCGGTAGCGCCTCCGCGTTCGACTGGACGGACAGCCGTACGTACACCTTGTCGTCGCCCGCGGCGACCGCGTGCCGCAGCAGGGTCTCGGCCTCGTCCGGATGGCCCGGCACGTGCACGGTCCACCCGTCGAGGGTATCGAGGAGGGCCACGTCGCCCGGGGCCATGTGCGTGAACCCGCCGGCGGGCCAGTCGAAGGAGGCCGCCGCGCTCACCAGTACCGCGCCGACGTCCTGGTGGCCGAGGTCCAGCTTGATCTGCTCGAAGGGACGCTCGACGAGGAAACTCGCGAAGGTGTGCACGATCGGGCGCATCCCGGTCAGGGCGAGACCCGCGCCCGCCCCGACGAGGAGCTGCTCGCGGATGCCGACGTTGATCACCCGGTCCGGGTGCCGGAGTTGGGCGTCCGTGAAGGCGTCCCTGCCGATCTCGGCGAGGACGACCGCGACCCGCGGGTCCTCGTCGAGCAGCCGGGAGACGACCGGGGCGAAACGGTCACGCATGGTGTCCATGGAAGGGAGCCCTTCTTGAGCCGCTGCTGAGTGGATTGCTCGATGGATTGCTGAGTGGGCCGTGGTCAGGCGGACTTCGGCTCCACCCGGGCCACGACCACTTGCGGTCGGCCGGGGTGCGGCGCGGTGAAGGCGTCGTAGAGCGCCTCGTGGTCACGGCCGTCGACCGTGACCGCGGACCACCCCGCGGCCTCGAAGCGGGCGGCGATGCCGCCGGGCCGGGCGTGGCTGGCGGAGGAATTGTCGACGACGACGGTGTGCAGCCGGTCCAGTCCGGCTGGCCCGGCGAAGGCGATGGCCTCGTGGTTGCTGCCCTCGTCCAGCTCGGCGTCCCCGACCAGCACCCAGACCCGCGGCTCGGTGAGCCCCTGGGCGCGCAGCCCCAGCGCCGTCCCGACGGCGATCGGCAGCCCGTGCCCCAGTGACCCGCTGCCGATCTCGGCGCCCGGCACCAGCACCCGGTCGGGGTGATGCCCGAGCCGGGAGTCGTACGAGCCGAAGCCCGCGAGCCACTCCACGGGCACGAATCCCTTGGCGGCCAGCACGGCGTAGTACGCCATCGGCCCGTGCCCCTTGAACAACAGGAACCGGTCCCGCTCGGGGTCGTCCAGCCGCTCGGGCCGACCCGCAGCACCCGGTCGTAGAGCACCCACAGCACATCCAGCGTCGAGGTGGCCGCCGGACCGTGTTTCTCGTCGCCGGTCATCAGCCCCATGAGTCGGGGCAGGTCGCCGTG
Organism: Streptomyces sp. NPDC005492; assembly: GCF_040605995.1. NCBI lineage: Bacteria > Bacillati > Actinomycetota > Actinomycetes > Kitasatosporales > Streptomycetaceae > Streptomyces > Streptomyces sp. NPDC005492. The sequence goes on along the minus strand of NZ_JBEXDX010000022.1, from coordinate 85,750 downwards.
TGTGTACGGACGGCTGTGTTCGGTGGTGATCGTCATGAGAACGATCGTGCAACCTCAACCAAACTTCAGGTCAAGCGCTGTCGCACGGGGAGCCGGCTGCCGGTCGGCCCCGCATAAAGGCGTGCGCGATCACCGACGCGAGTGCGGTATTGTTTGCATGCGCGTTCGGCCAGGGGAAACCCCAGGTCAGATGGGCAACGGGACGTGGCGCAGCTTGGTAGCGCACTTGACTGGGGGTCAAGGGGTCGCAGGTTCAAATCCTGTCGTCCCGACAGTGTGAAGGGTCTCCGCAGGCGAAAGCCTACGGGGGCCCTTCTTGCGTGTCAGGTGTGGTGAGCCGGGCCGGTGTCAGTGGCGCAGTCCCAGTGCCTCCCGGCCCGCGTAACGGGCCTGGGTGCCCAACTCGTCCTCGATGCGCAGGAGTTGGTTGTACTTCGCGGTGCGGTCGGAGCGGGAGAGCGAGCCTGTCTTGATCTGACCGCAGCCCGTGGCGACGGCGAGGTCGGCGATCGTCGTGTCCTCGGTCTCGCCGGAGCGGTGGGACATGACGACCGTGTACCCGGCGCGGTGCGCGGCGGAGACCGTCGCCAGCGTCTCGGTGAGGGTGCCGATCTGGTTGACCTTCACCAGGATGGAGTTGGCGATGCCGTCGCGGATGCCGGCGCGCAGCAGGGTCTCGTTGGTGCAGAAGACGTCGTCGCCGGTGAGCTGGCAGCGCTCCCCGAGGCGGGCGGTCAGGTCGCGCCAGCCGTCGTGGTCGTCCTCGGCCATCGGGTCCTCGATGGAGGCGACGGGGTAGCGGTCGACCAACTCGCCCAGGTAGTCGGCGTGTTCGGCGGGGGTGCGGCGGACGCCCTCGCCCGTGTAGTCGTAGACGCCGTCGCGGAAGAACTCCGAGCTGGCCGGGTCCATGACCAGGGTGATGTCGGTGCCGGGCTTGTAGCCGGTCTGCTCGATGGCGCGTACGACGAAGTCCAGGGCCTCGCCGGCGGTGCGCAGGTCGGGGGCGAAACCGCCCTCGTCGCCGACGTTGACGCTGTGGCCGGCGGCGACCAGGCTCTTACGGAGGGTGTGGAAGACCTCCGAACCCATGCGGACGGCCTCGGCGAAGGTGGCCGCGCCGATCGGGGCGATCATGAACTCCTGGAAATCCAGCGGGTTGTCCGCGTGCGCGCCGCCGTTGACGATGTTCATCATCGGGACCGGCAGCAGGCGCGCGTCGACCCCGCCGACGTAGCGGTACAGCGGCAGTCGGTGGGCGGCCGCGGCGGCCTTGGCGGTGGCGAGGGAGACGCCGAGCAGGGCGTTGGCGCCGAGCCGTGACTTGGTGTCCGTGCCGTCCAGCTCGATCATCGTGCGGTCCACGGTCGCCTGGTCCTCGGCGTCCAGACCGGTCACGGCGTCCGCGATGCTCTCGTTCACGGCGTCCACGGCTCGCCGAACTCCCTTGCCGTGGAAGCGCCTTGGGTCGCCGTCCCGCAGCTCCACCGCTTCCCGGGCCCCTGTGGAGGCGCCCGACGGCACGGCGGCACGGCCGAGCGAGCCGTCCCCCAGTTCCACATCCACCTCGACGGTGGGATTGCCCCGGCTGTCGATGATCTCCCGTGCGACGACCCGGCTGATGGCGGTCACGGTGCAACTCCTCGCGCTGGGCCCGCGTGTCGGACAGAAGCGGGCGGTAAGTTCCATGCGGAAACAAAGTGAGTCCCGAAAAGGAACTTACTATGGGCGCATGAGGATGCACAACGCTGACGAAACCTGTGGCATCGCCCAGGCCGCCATGGTCCTGGGGGACTGGTGGAACGTGCTGGTGCTGCGCGAGGTCGCCCGCGGACATGTCCGCTTCGACGCGCTGGCCGCCGAGATCGGACTGTCCCGCAAGGTCCTCACCGAACGGCTCGGCCGGCTCGTCGCCCACGGCGTCCTGCACCGCAGCCTCTACCAGCGGCGTCCCGTGCGCTACGAGTACCTGCTCACCGATTCCGGCGCCGGTCTGCTGCCGCTGCTAGTCGCCATGCAGGACTGGGGCGACCGGTGGGTACTGGGCGACGGCAGCCTCACCGCGACCGCCGAGGCGGACGGCGCCGAACACGCCCGCGTCCACGCCCTGGTCGGCACCCGCCTGCCCGACCTCGAACTGCCCGGTGTGCGGGGCGCCGACCTGCCGCTGGTCTCCCCGGACGCCGCCGCGACCGTGCTGTTCACCTACCCCGGCACCGGAATCGAATGGGGCTCGATCCCCGGAGCCGCGGGCTGCACGCTGGAGAACCGCCTCTTCCGCGACACCTGGCCCGACTTCCGGAAGGCAGGCGCGGACATCCGCGGAATCAGCACCCAACTCGTCGATGAGCAAGCGGAGTTCGCCCTTTCGGAGGGCATCCCGTACGCCCTGCTGTCCGACGCCGCCCACCGGTTGGCGGCGGCTTTGAGGCTGCCCACCTTCCGGGGTGCGGGCCGCCTGCGACACAAGCGCCTGATCCTCGTCGCCGATGCCGAACGCACGGTGCGGCACGCGCTGTTTCCGGTCAACGACATTCCGCACGCTGTGGAACGGAGCCTGCGATTGGCCGCCGACTGCGCTCGGGCGGCTTGAGCGTGGCCGTTGTCTGAGGCCGCGTCCGCGTCGGCAAGCGGCCCGTTACGTCAGTACGGTTGACGAAAAGGTGCGTGGTTTGGGGGAGCTTCAGGGGAAGCGCGGCCGCCGCCATCCACCTCGCGCTGCCCGCCCCGTTGGGTAACCTCCCCGGCCGTTCGTCGGCCGGGCCCGGGACCTGTGACTGCTGGAGGCTACCGCGCAGACCGCCGCAGTCAGCGCCCTCGACGGCATCGGTAAGACCGCAGGGGCCGCTACCAACTCGTCTGGTGGGTCTTCGCCGACACCCCGGAGCAGACCGCCGCCGGCTTCGCCGATTTCGCGGTGTGCCGGTAGTCGGCGATCTGGCGCTCGGCGCGAGATGGAGCGGCTCGTCCAGCACTCCGGTATCCGTCGTGGCGCTCTCGCACGGCGTTCAGCAGGTCCTGTCTGCTGTGCCCGCCGAAGCGCCAGCAGCGATGCCGTGCCGGCCGCTCGGTGGCCGCCTCCTGGATCGCTCTGTCGCCTCGCAGGACCTTCGGGGTCCTCGGGCAGCGTCGAGAATCGCCGCAATCTCCGCCCAGGCGAACGCCGGCGGGTGCGGCCCGAGCACGCGCGGCACCGAGGCGAACAAGAGGTCACCGCCGTCGTCGCCGGCCTTGGCCAGCGCGCGCAGGTGGGGTGTACGAGGAGACGACCCGGTCCGACACCCCGTCGACCTCCGGCCGAGGGGCGCGTCGCAGCGCTGGGCCGCGCGCAGCGGCGGCAGCAGCAGGGCCGGCGGGCCGGTGTGCACCATCACGGTCGGGCCGAGCGCGCTCGACCGGTGTCAGCTCCAGCGCGTCCAGCACCGGGCCGGCCACGTCACGCCAGAGCCGGGCGCAGGCCTCGGCGACCACCAGCGGACCGTCGCCCAGTGTTTCCGTCAGCCCCGACTCCATGTGCCACGTACGGCAGTTCGGCCAGCTCCGGGGTGTGCCGCAGCGCCCGCAGGCCGAGACGACCCGGTCGACCGTGCCCGTATCCGTGTGCCGACTCCTTGACCCCTGTTCGCCCCTCCCTGATGCTGTGTTGCGGCACATGAGAAGCGTGCCGTAATGAGCAACGTTCTGCTCAGGTCTCCTACCAGCGGAGGAGTGGCCATGACACACCAGGTCCGTGCTGTCGTCGCGCGAGGGAAGGGCGCCCCCGTCAGCCTGGAGACGATCGTCGTCCCCGACCCCGGCCCGGGCGAGGCGCTGGTGAAGGTCGCAGCGTGCGGGGTCTGCCACACCGATCTGCACTATCGCGAGGGCGGTATCAACGACGAGTTCCCGTTCCTGCTGGGGCACGAGGCCGCGGGTGTGGTGGAGTCGGTGGGGGAGGGCGTCACCGAGGTTGCCCCCGGCGACTTCGTGATCCTCAACTGGCGTGCCGTGTGCGGTACTTGCCGGGCCTGTCGGCGCGGACATCCGCAGTACTGCTTCGACACCCACAACGCCCAGCAGAAGATGACCCTGCTCGACGGCACCGAACTCTCCCCGGCCCTGGGCATCGGTGCGTTCGCCGAGAAGACGCTGGTCGCGGCAGGGCAGTGCACCAAGGTCGACCGGGCCGCATCGGCTGCCGCCGCCGGGCTGCTGGGGTGTGGGGTGATGGCCGGTATCGGTGCGGCGATCAACACCGGCAATGTCGGGCGAGGGGACAGCGTCGCCGTCATCGGGTGTGGTGGAGTCGGTGACGCCGCGATCGCCGGGGCGCGGCTCGCGGGTGCGGCGCGGATCATCGCGGTGGACATCGACGACCGGAAGCTGGAGAAGGCCCGCTCGATGGGGGCCACGCACACGGTGAACTCGAAGGCTGCAGACCCCGTCGAGGCGATCCGCGAGCTGACCGGCGGTTTCGGTGCCGATGTCGTGATCGAGGCGGTCGGCCGCCCGGAGACGTACCAGCAGGCCTTCTACGCCCGCGACCTGGCCGGCACGGTCGTCCTCGTCGGCGTGCCCACCCCCGAGATGAAGCTCGAACTCCCGCTCCTGGACGTCTTCGGACGCGGCGGAGCCCTCAAGTCGTCGTGGTACGGCGACTGCCTGCCCTCCCGTGACTTCCCGACGCTCATCGACCTCTACCTCCAGGGGCGGCTGGATCTGGACGCGTTCGTCACGGAGACCATCGCGCTGGAGGACGTGGAGAAGGCCTTCGAGCGGATGCGCGGCGGCGACGTGCTGCGTTCCGTGGTGTTGTTCTGACGACCGGCTCGTTGTTGCTCTCGGCGCACGCTGTTGCGTGAAAAGCAACACCCCGCAGGGGTTCACCCGCCCTCTGGATGCCTTGACAACGGTTTGGGGACGCCCTCAAACTGACGTTGCGCTTACCGCAATCCGTTTCGCTATACGCACCGAGGTGTCATGATGATTCCCGCGTGCCTTCTCGTGGATCTGCCGCGAGGCGAGGCCTACCGGCTCGACATCGATCCGCCGGTTTCGGTGTTCCACACCGACGACGGCGAGGTCTTCGCCATCGACGACACGTGCACCCACCAGGACGCCTCGCTCGCCGACGGCTGGCTGGAGGGCTGCGAGGTGGAATGCCCGCTGCACGCTTCGAAGTTCGACCTGCGGACCGGTGCCGTCGACGCCCCGCCGGCCAAGCGCCCGGTGCGTACCCACGAGGTGATCGTCCAGGACGGTATGATCTACGTCGTGCCGTCCACGGACGCCCCGAATCTACCGCCCTGCCTCGCCTCCCGGCTCGCCGGAGGCCCCGCGTGAGGACCGTCGCCGTGGTGGGCGCCTCGCTCGCCGGGCTGTCGGCGGCGCGCTCACTGCGGAAGCGGGGCTACGACGGACGGCTCGTCGTCATCGGCGACGAACCCCATCGCCCGTACGACAGGCCGCCGTTGTCCAAGGAGTTCCTCGCCGGGACGATCGGTGAGGCCGATCTCCTGCTGGAGACGGACGATGAGGACCTTCGGATCGAGTGGCTGCTCGGTTCCCGTGCCGTCGGACTCCAAGTCGACGGTACGGAGCGGGTGTTGCGGCTCGCTGACGGGCGCGAGGTGCGGGCCGACGGGGTGGTCGTAGCGACCGGTGCCGTGGCGCGGAAACTGCCGGGCACGGACGGGCTGGCCGGCGTGCACACCCTGCGCACCCTGGACGACGCTCGCACCCTGCGCGACGAACTCGCCCTGGGCGGACGGCTGGTGGTGATCGGCGGCGGCTTCATCGGCGCCGAGGTCGCCTCCACCGCGTCCGTCCTCGGACTGGACGTGACGGTGATCGAAGCGGCCCCGACCCCCCTCGCGGTACCACTCGGCGAGACCATGGGAGGCGTCGTCTCCGCTCTCCACGAGGCCCACGGCGTACGGCTGTTGTGCGGTGTCGGGGTGAAAGGGCTGAGCGGGGAGGCCCGCGTCGACGCGGTCCTGCTGGAGGACGGGCGGACCGTCCCCGCCGACCTCGTGGTCGTGGGCGTGGGCGCGCGCCCGTGCGTCGAGTGGCTGGAAGGTTCCGGCGTCGAACTCGACAACGGCGTCAAGTGCGGTGCGGACGGCCGGACCAGCCTCGCCGGCGTGGTCGCCGTAGGAGACTGCGCCTCCTGGTACGACCCGCAGGCCGGGGTGCACCGGCGGGTCGAGCACTGGACCGGGGCGCGGGAGCGGCCCGACGCGGCCGTGGCGGCGCTGCTGTCGTGGGGTGCGGTGGAGGCGGGGGTGCCGAAGCCGCCGTACTTCTGGTCGGACCAGTACGGCGTGAAGATCCAGTTCGCGGGTCACGCGGCCGGTGCCGACAGTGTGACCGTCGAGGAGGGCGCCCCGGGCGACCGCAGTTTCCTCGCCGTCTACCGGTGTGCCGGGCAGCCGGTCGCCGTGCTCGCGATGAACCAGCCGCGGCTGTTCACGCGGTGGCGCAAGCAGTTGGCCGCCAGGGCGAGTTGACCTCCACCCACGTCGTCCGGAGACGCTCTTCCGGCGCGTGAATGACCGTCCGTTCTACGACGTTCTCGAGTCTCCGAGGAGTGCACTGTGACCTCGACCAGTCTGCCGGACAGCCTGATCGCCACCCTGCCCGGCTCCTCCTACACGGATCCGGGAATCTTCGCCCAGGAGCAGGAGCACATCTTCGAGACGATGTGGTTCTGCGCTGTGCGCTCGGCCGACCTGGCCAGGCCCGGCGCCTTCCGGACCGTCGAGGTGGGCCGCGAGAGCATCCTCGTCACCCGCGCCCGCGACAACTCGATACGCGCCTACTTCAACGTCTGCCGGCACCGCGGCGCCAAGCTCTGCACGGAGGAGGCCGGCGAGGTGAAACGGGCCTTCCAATGCCCGTACCACGCCTGGACGTACGACCTGAACGGCAAGCTCGTCGCGGCGCCCAACCTCACGAAGATGCCCGACGTCGGCCGCACCGAGTTCGGCCTGGTGAGCGTGGCCGTGCGCGAATGGCTCGGCTATGTATGGGTCAACCTGGCGGAGAACCCGCCCTCCTTCGACGAGGACGTCATCGGCGAGGTCGTCGCCCGGCTCGGCGACGTGGAGTCGCTGGAGCACTACGGCATCGAGCACCTCTCGGTGGGCCGGCGCATCGTCTACGACGTCCGGGCCAACTGGAAGCTCATCATCGAGAACTTCATGGAGTGCTACCACTGCGCCACGATCCACCCCGAACTCACCGAAGTACTACCGGAGTTCGCCGACGGCTACGCGGCCCAGTACTACGTCGGCCACGGCGCCGAGTTCGGCGAGGAGGTCCAGGGATTCACCGTCGACGGCTCGGCCGGACTCGACCGCATCCCCGGCGTCAGCGAGGACCAGGACCGCCGCTACTACGCGATCACCGTCAAACCGCAGGTGTTCATCAACCTCGTCCCCGACCACGTGATCTTCCACCGGATGTACCCGGTGGCCGTCGACCGCACGATCGTCGAGTGCGACTGGCTCTACCTCCCGCACGTCGTCGAGAGCGGCAAGGACGTCAGCCGCTCCGTGGAACTCTTCGACCGGGTCAACCGCCAGGACTTCGAGGCCTGCGAGCGCACCCAGCCCGGGATGAGCTCACGGCTGTACGCCAAGGGCGGGGTGCTGGTGCCCAGTGAGCACCACATCGGCGCCTTCCACGACTGGGTGAACGAGCGCCTGGGGATGGGGCAGGTGTGACCCCGGCTCAGCCCAGGTAGCCCATGCGGTGGCTGATCTCCTCGGCGCCCTTGACCAGGACCGGGGCGAGTTCGTGCAGGCGCTCCTCGGTGAACCGGTACGCGGGGCCCGAGGCGCTGACCGCCGCGACGACCTCGCCGTCGCGGTTGCGCACCGGCGCGGCCATGGCGTGCAGGCCGAGCTCCAACTCCTCCAGCGTCCAGGCGTAACCGCGCTCCCGGGCCTCGGCGAGGTTCTTCTCCAGCTTGGTCTTCGAGGTCAGGGTGTGCGGGGTCACCTTCTTCAGGCCGGCCTCCGACAGCAGCGCGGCGCGCTCCTTCGCGGGCAGGTGGGCCAGCAGGACCTTGCCGCTGGAGGTGGCGTGCAACGGGGTCAGCTCGCCGACCCAGTTGTGCGCGGTGACGGCGCCGGGGCCGCGCACCTCGTACAGATTGATCGCGAACTGCTCCTGCATCACGGCGATGTTGACGGTCTCGCCGATCTCCTCGGCGAGCCGCTCGCAGACCGGACGGCCCTGCTGCGTGATGTCGATCCGCCCGGTGACCGCACCGGCCAGGCGCACGATCCCGAACCCGAGCCGGTACTTGCCGCGCTCACCCGCCTGCTCCACCAGCCCACGCGCCTCCAGGGCGCCCAGTAGCCGAAACGCGGTCGACTTGTGCACGTCGATCTCACCGGCCACCTCACTGACCCCGGCCTCACCGCGCTGGGCCAGGATCTCCAGCACGCTGATGGCACGGTCCACCGACTGCACTCCGCCGGACTGCGAACCTGTTGTTTCAGTATCTGGACTGTAGTTGCTCACAGCGAAACTATACGCGCAGGGCGGTACAACCGGACGGGCGTTGTGACCCTTGGCTCAGCGGTCGGTCGTTGAAGCCTTCGGGGGCGCGCACGTTGCGTGCGCGAGGGGTCCGATGGCCTCCGGTCGCGTTCTTGCTGTCGGCGGAACTCCTTGTGCACCGGTCGGCCTCCTCGATGGCTGATGGGGACGTGTTGGATGCATCAACGACCTGCGTCTGCTGAGACCTTGCGGAGAGAGCCACGTGTCGGGGCCAGGCGATCAAGGCGGCTGACTAGGGACGGCAGGGGTTTGAAGTTGTCCACCGGAGACAGAACCTCGCCGCGGTGGCCGAGGGACCCCTCCCGGCCACCGTGGTCAGCGCCATCGACCACGCCGCCGACGGCGCCGCCCGAACCTGGTCGAGATCCCGCCCGTCGGCCGACGAGGTCGTGCCACTCACCTTGCCAGGCCCGGCCATCGCCCGCGCTGCCGCTTACCGGTGGTGCCGCTCGCAAGCGCTGAGACCGGCGCAACCATCCTCGCAATGAGTGTGCGTGGCTCACTCGCTGTGCGCCCGGCGTCACAATGTCTCAGTCGGCAAGATCGGCCTTGCCGAACAGGACCGCGTAACCGGAGGGGAGTTGGCTGATGACCTGGTTGAGTTCGCCGCCGGAGACGGCGTCGGCGACGGTGGTCAGCACGGCGCTGGCGTCCCACACGGCGGTACGGGGCCGGGCGCCGGTGCGCTCACCGATCCGGCGGTAGAACTCCTCGATTCCGTAGCTCTCGGCCTGGTGCCGTTCGGCGTCGGTCAGGACCTGTTCGAGCGGGCCGGGCAACTGCGAGGCGAGGTCGTCGACCTCCCCGGGGCTGATCCTTCCCGCCAGCACGCTCAGCACCTCCTCGGTGACCTTCGCCGCTTCGTCCTGGCCGGTGTACTCCCCACGCTCCCGTACCCGGGCGAGGAACTCGTCGTATTTCATGGTGACCTTCGCTTTCCTCCGTTCCCCGCTCGGGAACCGGATTCGTGGGGTCGGTCCGGCGGGGCGTAGACGTCGTCCGGCAGGCGCCTCGCGCGGGATTCCCTGACCGCCTCCCGCAGGGCCCGGCGGAAACGACCGGGCCCCCAGGACCGGCCGCTGACGGTCGTTTCGAGCCGGTCGCGGCTGGTGGGGCCACTGGCTTCAAGGGCCCGGGCCACTTGTTCGATCTCGTCGTCGAGGTGCTGCTCGGCCATCGCGGACGTACGGCTCGCCGTGCCCGTGCTGCCGGCCATGCCTGGGGAGTAGAAGGCACTCCCCGCGCCGGGGCCGGGGCGGTACTTTCGGAGCCCGGAGCGCTCCTGTTCCCGGCGGCGGGCCGTGCGGTCGGTGATCCGGCGGTCCCGCTCGTGCGCTGCCTGCCGGATCTCCGCGGGCAGCGACTGGTCCTGTGCGTCCCGCGGCACCGGCTGCCGTTGCCAGTCCGCCTCGGCTTCCTCCGCGGTGAGGGGGCGGGCGATGTTCTCCAGGGACTGCTGCTCGGCCCGGACTCCGAAGACGACCTCGGCCAGTCCGCCCAGCGCCATGGCCGCGGCTCCGATGAGGAAACCGGTCGCCACGAGGGTGGCGTTGCCGCTGTGAATGAAGTGGCCGAACAGCAGCGGCCCGGTGATCCCGCCGACAGCCGTGCCGATGGCGAAGAACAGCGAGATGGACAGGGCGCGGGTCTCCATGGGGAAGACCTCGCTGACGGTCAGGTAGGCGGAACTCGCGCCCGCGGAAGCGATGAAGAAGGTCAGCGAGATGAGCAGGAAGAACCACCATGCGGTCAGCGAGCCGTTGATCAGCAGGACGGCGAGGACGACCGCGACCGCGGCCGAGCCGAAGTACGTGCCCGCGATCATCGGTTTCCGGCCGACGGTGTCGAAGAGGCGGCCGAGAAGCAGGGGGCCGAGGAAGTTGGCGACCGCGAAGATGGTCAAGAAGTACGGGACCGAGCTTGAGCCGACACCGAAGAACCTGCTCAGGATCGTGCCCATGTCGAAGACGATCGCGTTGTAGAGGAAGGCCTGCCCGATGAAGAGCGCCAACCCGAGGACGGCGCGGCGTGGGTAGCGCTGGAGGGCCGCTCGGGCGATCTCCGTGAAGGGGATGACGTCGCGCTGGCGGACGGTGACGGCCGCGGTCGGTTCGGGCAGCTGCCGGCCGGTCTCCTGCCGCACTTCGGCCTCGATCCGGTCGACGATGCGTTCGGCCTCCTCCTCGTGGCCGTGGATGAACAGCCAGCGCGGGCTTTCCGGCACGTGGCGGCGGACCAGCATGATGCCGAGGCCCAGAATGCCGCCGAGACCGAAGGCCAGCCGCCAGCCGAGGTTTGCCGCCAGCAGACCCTCGTCGAGCAGGAGCAGCGCGGCCAGGCTGCCCAACGCGGCCCCGACCCAGTAACTGCCGTTGATGGCCAGGTCGACCTGCCCCCGGTTGCGGGCCGGAATCAGCTCGTCGATCGCCGAGTTGATCGCGGCGTACTCTCCGCCGATGCCCATGCCGGTGATGAAGCGGGCCAGGAAGAGGTACCAGGCGTCGTGGGCGAACGCGGTCGCGACGGTGGCGAGGATATAGATGCCCAGGGTCACCATGAACAGCTTCTTGCGCCCGTACCGGTCGGTGAGCCGGCCGAAGAGGAGGGCGCCGACGCATGCCCCCGCCACGTAGATGGCTGCCGCGGTTCCTATGTCGGCGCTGGTGAGGTGGATACCGCTGTTCGGCTCGGTCATACGGGAGGCGACCGCGCCGACAATCGTCACTTCGAGTCCGTCCAGAATCCAGACGGTTCCCAGGCCGACGACGATCCGCCAGTGGAAGCGGGACCATGGCAGCCGGTCGAGACGGGCCGGGACTTTCGTGGTGACGACGCCCAGTTCGGAGGTGGTGGTCATGACGTCCCTCCCTCTCCGAGACGCGGCCGTGCCACGGTGCGGGTGAACGAACAGGCGGGAACGGCCTGCTCTGCGTAGGGTCTGTCACTGTGCTGCGCTGTCGCCTTCTCGGTCATCGCTTTCGCTTCCTCAGCGAGGGCGACACGATGCGGTGGCACTGCGCGCGTGGCTGCGGAACGGAAGGCAGTAAGACCTGTGCGACGGCCGAGGACGCCGCGCGTTACGCGCGGGCCTTCGACCGCGAGGACCCGGAGGACCTGGGCCGGCGCGCGCCGCTGGGACTGTTTCCCCTGCGGATGCTGCGCGCCTGGCGCGTGAGGCGGGCGAAGGGAGCCGGTACGGAACCTGCCGCCAAGCCTCCGGTGCTCTGAGGTGTCGCGTCGGCCGTCGTTCATGGCCTCACCCTGCGCTCTCATCGCCGCGGTATCGCCCCCACCGGTGCCCGACACACGCCGCCACCGGTGGGGGCGGGGGAGCCTCAGCCGCTGCTCTCGTCGCGTTCGTTGATCTCGATGTGGCGCGGCTTGGCGGCCTCGGCCTTGGGGACGGTGACGGTGAGAACACCGTCCTTCTTGTCGGCTGCGATCTTGTCGGTGTCCACTTCCCCGGGCAGCAGCAGCCGGTACTCGAAGGATCCGGTGCGGCGCGTGCTGCGGCGCAGGACGCTCTTGCGCTCCTTCTCCTTGATCTCTCCGGTGACCACCAGCTCCTGTCCGTTGGCCTCGATGTTGATGTCCTTGGCCTTGACGCCGGGGAGTTCGATCTCGACGTGGAAGGCGTCATCGGTTTCCGTGACGTCCGCGGACGGGGTCCACGCGGCCACGGGCGCCGCGCTGCCCACCGTCGATTCGAGCAGTCCGCTCATGCTGTTGAGCAGCTCGTCGAACTCGGCCAGGGGATTGCGTGCCCAGCCGACGGGCCGCTCCTGGATTCGGCCACCGTGGTGACGCCGAACGGGTGTTGTCATCGCCATTGCCTCCTGTTCCTGGTGTGATCGGTGTGATTTCGGGGCCCGTCAATGGGTCAGGCGAGCCATGCGGACTCCTTGGGGCGGGTTCGTGGGGGGTTGTCGGTGCTGCCGGGCGCGGGCGTGTGCCCAAGGTGCCGGTGTACGAAGTGGATGGCCATCGCGCCCTCACCCACCGCCGACGCGACCCGTTTCACCGAGCCGCTGCGGACGTCGCCGGCCGCGAAGACGCCGGGCAGGGTGGTCTCCAGGGTCAGACAGTTGCGGTCCTGGCTCTCCCACAGGCCGGAGACCGAGCAGGCCTGGGCCTCGGCTCCGGTGAGTACGAAGCCACGGTCGTCGAGCGCGAGGGTGCCGGACAGCCAGTCCGTGTTGGGGGCGGCGCCGGTGAAGACGAACAGGGCCCGGACGTCGAGACGGCGGCGTTGCCCCGTACGGCTGTCGGCCAGGTCGACCGCCTCCAGGACCTGTGCGCCGATGACCTCGGTGATTTCGGTGTGCAGCAGCGTCTTCACCCGCGGATGCCGTTCGATCTGGTCGATCAGGTAGCGGGACATGTGGGCGCCGAGGTCCGCCCCGCGCACCAGCAGGTAGACCTTGGGCGTGTACCCGGCGACGAAGAGCGCGGCCTGGCCTGCGGAGTTGCCACCGCCGACCACGGCGACGGGGTCGGTGCGGCACTGCTGGGCCTCGTACACGGTCGCCGAGTAGTGGACGCTCGTCCCCTCCAGGCGCTCGATGCCCGGGACGGTGAGCCGGCGGTAGCGGGCGCCGGTGGCAAGGAGGACGGTGCGCGCGGTGATCTCGCTGCCGTCGGCGAAGCACACAGCGTAGTGGCCGTCGCGGGGGTCGAGCCGGGTGGCGTCCGCGGGAACGCTGACCGTGGCGCCGAACTTGGTGGCCTGGAGTACTCCGCGTTCGGTGAGTTCGGCGCCGGAGATGCCGGAGGGGAAGCCGAAGCAGTTGTCGATGCGGGACGACGTCCCCGCCTGGCCGCCGGTGGCCATCGCCTCCACGACGGTGGTGTCCAGGCCCTCGGAGGCGGCGTGCACCGCGGCGGCGAGGCCGGCCGGCCCGGAGCCGACGATGAGCAGGTCGCTGCGGCCGTTCGCCGCCGACAACTGGGGCAGACCGATCAGCCGGGCGAGTTCGGCGTTGCTGGGATTGCGCAGCAGGGTGGTGTCGCGCCAGATGACGAGGGGGGTATCCTCCGGCTCGACGCCGAAGCGGCGGAGCAGCGCCTCGGCCTCCTCGTCCGTCTCCAGGTCGACCCAGCGGTGGGGCAGCCGGTTGCGGGCTGCGAACTCACGCAGCCGCCGGGTGTCGGGGGAGTAGCGCGAACCGATGATGCGGAAGCCGGCCCCCTGCCCCACGAGCAGGGCACGGCGGCCCAGACAGGCGCGCAGCACGAGATCGCCCAGGACGGGGTCCCGGGTGACCAGGCGGCGCAGCTGGTCCACGGACAGGACGAGGACTTCTCCCGGTTCCCTGGCGACGGCGGTGTAGAAGGCCACCTGCCCGTGCAGCAGGCCGAGTTCGCCGAGGAAACGGCCCGGGCCGTGGACGCGGAGCACGTGTTCGTCGGGTGTGCCGTAGCCCTCGACGATCGCGACGGAGCCGGCGAGGACGACGAAGAACGTCTCGCAGCGCTCGCCCTCCCGGATCAGTACGTCGCCCGGGTGCACGCGACGCAGGGTCCCTTCTTCTGCCAGTTGGGCCATCTGGCCGTCCGACAGCCGCGGGTAGGCGCCGTAGACGTCCGGAGTCTCGAAGGGCACGACTTCCTCCGGCTCCGCCGGGACCGGGTCTTCGCGTGGGCGTGCGTCGTGGCCGGACATCAGACCAACGCCTCGTGGGCGAAGCACCAGCGCCAGTTCTCGCCGGGTTCCATCGACGCCACGATCGGGTGGCCGTCGGCAGCGGCGTGACGACGTGCGTGCCGATACGGTGAGGAGTCGCAGCAGCCGACGTGCCCGCAGGTCAGGCAGAGCCTGAGGTGGACCCACGGGGAGCCGAGCCGCAGGCATTCCTCGCACCCGTCGAGAGTGTGCGGCCTGACGGGACGTACCAGGGCGAGGTGCGGGTCGGTGCCTATGGTCATCGGGATCATCCTCCCGGGGACGGCTGCCGGCCTGTGAGGGACTGTTCCACCCACTGGCGCAGTGCGGGTGCGGGCGCGGCTCCCGCCTGCCGGGCGACGGTCTTTCCCTGATCGAGGACCAGGAGCGTCGGCACGGCCTGGACCTCGAACCGCTGCGAAAGCCGGGGGTTCTTGTCGATGTCGACCTTGGCCAGCTTGATCCGGCCGGCGAGGTCGCCGGCGACCTTCTCCAGAGCCGGGCTGACCATGCGGCAGGGGCCGCACCAGGTCGCCCACAGGTCGACCACGACGGGGACGGTGGCTTCCTCGACGACCTCGGCGAAGTCGTCGTCGCCCGCGTCCACTATCCAGGGCAGTGGCTGCTTGCAGTTGCCGCACCTGGGCCGGCCCTCGGCGGCGGCCGGCACGCGGTTGGCGCGGCCGCAGTGCGGACAGGCGACGGTCGTCGCGTGCAGGGTGCTCATGCCGCCCTCGCCTCCTCGGCGCCCTCGGGTCGGTCGTAGGTGACGACGAGTTCGTGCTGCTGGGCGTCGACCCGGACGTTGGCGCCGTCCTGGACGTCGCCGCGCAGCAGGGCCCTGCCGACGAGCGTTTCGACCTCGTGGGAGATGTAGCGGCGCAGCGGGCGCGCCCCGTAGACCGGGTCGTAGCCCTGGTGGGCGATGAACTCCCGGGCGGCATCGGTGAGTTCGACGGTGATGCGGCGCTCGGCGAGCCGGCTGCGCAGTTCGTCGAACTGCAGCTCCACGATCCGCTCGATCTGGGTCTCGCCCAGCGGCTTGAACAGCACGATGTCGTCGACCCGGTTGAGGAACTCCGGCCGGAAGTGGCCGCGCAGTTCGCCCATCACCAGGGCCCGGGCGTCCGGTTTGATCTCGCCCTCGGCCGTCGCGCCGTCGAGCAGGTGCTGCGAGCCGATGTTGGACGTCATGATGATCACGGTGTTGCGGAAGTCGACGGTACGGCCCTGGGAGTCGGTGATGCGGCCGTCGTCGAGGATCTGCAGCAGGGTGTTGAAGACGTCGGTGTGCGCCTTCTCGACCTCGTCGAACAGCACGACCGAGTACGGCTTGCGGCGCACGGCCTCGGTGAGCTGGCCGCCCTCCTCGTAGCCGACGTATCCGGGCGGCGCCCCCATCAGCCGGCTGACGGTGTGCCGCTCCTGGTATTCGCTCATGTCGAGGCGGACCATGTTGTCCTCGGAGTCGAACAGCGCTCGGGCGAGGGTCTTGGCCAGCTCGGTCTTTCCGACGCCGGTGGGGCCGAGGAAGATGAACGAGCCGATGGGCCGGCGCGGGTCGCGGATACCGGAGCGGGCCCGGATGACGGCGTCGGCCACCAGCTTGACCGCCTCGTCCTGGCCGATGACCCGCTCGCGCAGGATCTCGTCCAGCCGCAGCAGCTTCTCCCGCTCGCCCTCCTGGAGGCGGGCGACGGGGATGCCGGTCCAGGCGGCCACGATCTCGGAGATCTCATCCTCGGTGACGACCTCCCGCAGCAGCCGGTTCTGCCCTTGTTTGGCGGTCAGTTGCTCCTCTTCGGCGGCCAGTCGGCGCTCCAGGTCCCGCAGGCGGCCGTAGCGCAGTTCGGCGGCGCGGTTGAGGTCGTAGGCACGTTCGGCCTCCTCCGCCTCGATGCGGACCTGTTCCAGTTCCTGGCGCAGGTCCTGCACGCGGCGGATCGCCTGCCGTTCGGCGTCCCACTGGGCGTGCTTGGCGTCGGCCTCGGCCCGCAGATCCGCCAACTCCTTGCGCAGTTCCTCCAGTCGGGCCTTGCTGGCGGCGTCGGTCTCCTTGGACAGGGCCGCCTCCTCGATCTCCATGCGGGTCACCCGGCGGGTGATCTCGTCGAGTTCGGCGGGCATGGAGTCGATCTCGGTACGCAGCCGGGCGCACGCCTCGTCGACGAGGTCGATGGCCTTATCGGGCAGGAAGCGGTCGGTGATGTAGCGGTGCGACAGGGTCGCCGCCGCGACCAGCGCCGTGTCCTGGATCTTGACGCCGTGGAAGACCTCCAGGCGCTCGCGCAGTCCGCGCAGGATCGAGATGGTGTCCTCCACGCTCGGCTCGTCGACCAGCACCTGCTGGAAGCGGCGTTCGAGGGCGGCGTCCTTCTCGATGTGGCGGCGGTACTCGTCCAGCGTGGTCGCGCCGATCATGTGCAGTTCGCCGCGCGCCAGCATGGGCTTGAGCATGTTGCCCGCGTCCATGGCGCCCTCGGCGGCGCCCGCGCCGACGACCGTGTGCAACTCGTCGACGAAGAGCAGGATGCGTCCCGCGGCGGCCTTGACCTCGGCGAGCACGGCCTTTAGGCGTTCCTCGAACTCGCCGCGGTATTTGGCGCCGGCCACCAGCGAGCCCATGTCGAGGGCGAACACCGTCTTGTCGCGCAGTCCTTCGGGCACGTCGCCGCGCACGATGCGCTGGGCGAGGCCCTCCACGACGGCGGTCTTGCCGACGCCGGGGTCGCCGATGAGGACGGGGTTGTTCTTGGACTTGCGGCTGAGGATCTGGGTGACGCGGCGGATCTCGGCGTCCCGGCCGATGACCGGGTCGAGCTTGCCCTGGCGGGCGTCGGCGACCAGGTCACGGCCGTACTTCTCCAGGGCCTCGTACGCCACTTCGGGGTTGGCGGAGGTGACGCGCTGGTTGCCGCGTATCCGGGTCAGCGCGTTCAGGAACGAGTCGCGGGTCACGCCGTGCTGCTTGAGCAGGAGCCCCGCGGAGGTCGCCGACCCCTCCTCGGTCAGCGCGAGCAGGAGGTGCTCCACGGATACGTACTCGTCCTTGAGGCGTTTTGCCTCGCGCTCTGCGGAATCCAGCAGCCGGGACAGACGCTGGGTGACGAAGACCTGGCCGGGGGCCGCGCCCGGACCGGTCACCCTGGGCCGACGGGACAGGTCTTCGCGTACGGCCGCGCGCAGTTCCTTCGGCTCGGTGCCCGCCTGCTGGAGCAGCCGTGGGACCAGGCCGTCCTCCTGATCGAGGAGGGCGAGCAGCAGGTGTTCGCCGTCGACCTCGGTCTGCCCCATGCTGACGGCGACGGTCTGCGCCTCCTGGAGGGCTTCCTGGGACTTCTGGGTCAGGCGGTTCATGTCCATGGCGGTAGATCACTCCTCATGCCGGCGCGGCGCAGCGCGGCTTCGAGCAGGCTGATGCGGTCGAGCAGGTCGAGCACCAGGCCGAGGGAGGCGTAGTTGAGGCACAGACCGGTGCGCAGTCGCTGGACGCGAGCCAGGTCGGCCGGTGCCGTGGGCGCGAACACCGGCTGTCCGGAGGCGTCGCGTTCGGCGTCCACCAGCCCGAGGGCCACGAACCGGCGGACCAGATCGGGATGGAGGCCCGAGCGGCGGGCCACGGCGTCCAGGGAGAGCCTGGGCACGGGCACGATCGCGTACTGCACGCGCGCTGCCACGGGGGCCGTCCACTCCGGCGCCCGGCGCGCCTTTGCCGGTCGGTCGCTCATCAGGTCCTCCTGGGGTCGAACGAGGAGACGGCGGCGAGTTCCTCGAACAACTCTCGCTCCCGCTCACCGAGTTGCGACGGCACCATGACGCGCAGTTCTGCGTACAGGTCACCGTTCGCGCCCCGCGGCGCCGGCATGCCCTCGCCGCGCAGCCGCAGCCGACGGCCGCTGGAGGACCCCGCGGGCACGGTCACCTTCGCCGTGTCGCCGCTCGGGGTCGGCACGGGGACGGTCGCACCCAGGGCGGCCTCCCAGGGGGTGACCGGAAGCTGGACGTGGACGTCCCGGCCGTCGAGGCGGAACTGGGGATGCGGCCGGATCCGCACCCGCAGATACAGGTCTCCGGCGGGGGCGTCGCCACTGCCGCGGCCGCCCTCGCCCGCGAGCCGGATGCGCTGGCCGTCCGTGGTCCCGGGTGGCACGTCGACCTCGTAGCGCCGCTGTCCGGAAGGCCCGGCGAGGGTGACGCTCCGGCGGCCGCCGCGGTACGCCTCCTCTACGGTGAGCGGCAGTTCGGCCTCCTGGTCGGCTCCGGGGACGCGCATCCGCCCGGCGCCGCCGAAGAGCGATCCGAACAGGTCCTCGAAGTCGACGCCTTCGGCACCGTCGGCGCCCTGGTCGCCGAAGCCGGTGGTGCCGTACCGGACGCGCGGACCGCCCGTCCCGGAGGACCAGCGGAAGCCGCCGCCTCCCGCGCCGGCGCCGACGCGTTCCTCCCAGTCCTCGGGGACCTTCCGGAAGTCCTCGCCGAACCGGTCGTAGCGTGCCCGCTGTTCAGGGTCGGACAGCACACTGAACGCCTCGTTGATCTCCTTGAACCGGTCCTCGGCCCCGGGATCCTTGTTGACGTCGGGGTGGTACTTGCGGGCCAGGGTGCGGTAGGCCCGCTGGATCTCGTCCCCGTCCGCGGCGCGCGAGACGCCGAGCACCTCGTAGAAGTCGCGTGCCATCGCCACTCACTCCCGCTTCGCCACGGTCACGGCGGCCGGTCGCAGCTGCCGCCCGGCCTGCCCGTAGCCGGGGCGGAGGACCTGGGCCACGGTGTTCGGTTCCGCGCCCGGGTCCTGGACGACGCCCACGACTTCGTGGCGAGTGGGGTCGAAGGCGACCCCGGTCTCGTCGTCGCGCGGGTAGCCGAGGCGTTCGAGGACGTTCACGGCCTGGTCGCGCACGGCTCGGACGCCCTCGACGATCGCCCCGGGGTCGGCGGCCGCGTGGCTCAGGGCGAGTTCGAGGTTGTCGATGACCTCCAGGAACGCCGCGGCCGTGCGCGCCCGTTCGGCCGCGCGCTCCCGCTCCAGCTCTCTGGCATGACGTTTACGGAGGTTGTCGAGGTCGGCCAGGGCGCGGCGCCAGCGGTCCTCGACGTCCTTGAGCGCGTCCGCGTACTCGTCGTCGGCCGCGGTGGGACCGGTGGTCGCGTCCGGGCCCGGTCCGGTCTCCTCGGCCGGCGGCCCGGGCTCGGGCAGGTCACCGCGCGGGGGCTCCACGGCGCCTTCCGGCGGCGGATCGGGTGCCTGGGGTCGGTTCGGCATGGCGGGCACCTCAGCCCTTGTCGAACTCGGCGTCGATCACGTCGTCGTCACCGGAACCGCCCGGCTCGGGGCCACTCGGCCCGGATCCGTCCGGTGAACCGGCGTCCGACGGGCCGCCCGCGGCGGCTCCGGCCTGGTGCGCCGCCAGTCCCGCGAAGACCTGCTGGAGTTCGGAGGTCAGGGGCCGGACCTTGTCCACACCGGCCTCGTTCTTGACGGCGTCGCGGGCCTCGGCCACCAGCATCTCGGCGCGGGCCTTCTCGTGCGCGGGCGCGGAATCGCCCAGCTCGCCCAGTCGCCTCTCGACCTGGTAGGCGATCGCGTCCAGCTCGTTGCGGGCGTCGACCGCCTCGCGCAGCGCCTGGTCCTGGTTCCGGTTGCTCTCGGCCTCCTCGACCATGCGCTCGACCTCGCCGCGGTCCAGGTTGGAGCTCTCGCTGATGGTGATGCCCTGCTCCTTGCCGGTGTCCCGGTCCCGGGCGGTGACGTTGAGGATGCCGTTCGCGTCGATGTCGAAGGTGACCTCGATCTGCGGCTCGCCGCGCGGGGCCTGGCGGATGTCGGTGAGCTGGAAACGGCCCAGGACCCGGTTGTCGGCGGCCAGTTCGCGCTCGCCCTGGAGGACGACGACATCAACGGCGGGCTGGTTGTCGGCGGCCGTGCTGAAGGTCTCGGTACGGCGCACCGGGATGGTGGTGTTCCGCTCGATGATCTTCGTCATGACGCCGCCGCGCGTCTCGACTCCGAGCGACAGCGGCGTCACGTCCAGCAGCAGGACGTCCTTGACCTCGCCCTTGAGGACCCCCGCCTGGATCGCGGCGCCCATGGCCACGACCTCGTCGGGATTGACGCTCATGTTCGGGTCCTTGCCGCCGGTCAATCGCCGCACCAGTGCCTGGACGGCGGGGATGCGGGTGGAGCCGCCGACGAGGATGACCTCGTCGATGTCGTTCTCGCCGACCTTCGCGTCACCCATGGCCTGCTCGACCGGGCCGAGGCAGCGCTCGACCAGGTCGCCGGTGATCTGGTCGAACGTGGACCGCATGATCGTCTGGGTCAGATGCTTGGGCCCGGACGCGTCGGCCGTGATGAACGGCAGGCTGACCTGCGTCTGCGTCACCGAACTGAGCTCGGTCTTGGCCTTCTCGGCTGCCTCGAAGAGGCGTTGCAGGGCCTGTGGGTCCTTGCGCAGGTCGATGCCGTTGTCCTTCTGGAAGCCGTCCGCGAGGTGGTCCACCAGACGGCGGTCGAAGTCGTCGCCGCCCAGATGGCTGTCGCCTGCGGTGGAGCGCACCTCGACCACGCCGTCCCCGACGTCCAGGATGCTCACGTCGAAGGTGCCGCCGCCCAGGTCGAAGACGAGCACCGTCTCGTGTTCCTTCTTGTCCATGCCGTAGGCGAGGGCGGCCGCGGTCGGCTCGTTGATGATCCGCAGCACTTCCAGGCCGGCGATCCGCCCGGCGTCCCTGGTGGCGGTGCGCTGGGCGTCGTTGAAGTAGGCGGGCACGGTGATGACGGCCTCCGTGACCTTTTCCCCCAGCTGCTTGGAGGCGTCGTCGGTCAGTTTGCGCAGCACCTGGGCGCTGATCTCCTCAGGCGCGTAGAGCTTGTCGCGCACGTTGAAGCGGGCGGCGCCGCCCTCGCCCTCGACGACGTCGTATCCGACCGCCTTGGCCTCCTCGGAGATCTCGTCGAAGCGCCGGCCGATGAACCGTTTGGCCGAGTAGATGGTGCCCTTGGGGTTGAGGATCGCCTGGCGCCGGGCCAGCTGACCCACCAGGCGCTCACCGGTGTCGGTGAAGGCCACCACGGACGGAGTCGTGCGGTTGCCCTCGCTGTTGGGCACGACCGACGGCTCACCGCCTTCCCAGACGGCGATCACCGAGTTCGTGGTGCCCAGATCGATTCCGACTGCCTTGGCCATGGTGGGACTCCTTCCGCGGCGCGGGCCGACATCCGTCGGCAACCGTTCGCCCTCCGGGTCGATGGCCCGGTGGTCCGTGCTCGTTCAGGTGGAGGCGGGGCCGCTCTGCGGGCGACCGGGCTTCCAGTGTTCGGTCCTGCGGCGGGCGGCTGCCCTGCCCTCCAGCCCGGCGAGCAGCCGGGCCGCCTCGTCGGCGACCTCCTCGTCCGCCACGACGTCGTAGCGGCTGGGTTGCAGGGAGCGGACCGAGGCGAAGTCCCGGCGGCCGCCCTGCGCCGTGTGCAGCAGCAGGCCGAACAGGGCGCCCACGACCGCACCGAAGATCAGCCCGTACAGGGCGAGGACCAGGCCGGAGACGACCGGGTCCAGCCAGTTCAGCAGCCCGAAGATCCAGCCGATGAGCGCGCCGGGGAGAGCGCCGCTCGCCGCGCCGTGCAGCGCGGCCTCGCCGTAGCCCATGCGTCCGAGCACTTGCTCGACCAGTTGCACGTCCTGACCGACGATGGCCACCCTCTCCACCGGAAATCCCTGGTCGGAGAGGTGGTCGATGGCGCGCTCGGCTTCCTGGTAGGACGGATAGGAAACGATGGTCCTGCGGGTCTGCTCGTTCATCGGTCAGTCCCTCCGGACAATTCCTCCTGCGACCGGTTCGCCCAGCGATCCCCACAGGCCCACAGTGGCGGCTCGAAGGGCGTCGCGCCTGCGCCCGGCAGGTCGAAACGCGACCCGTCCGGTCGGTCTGCCAGGACGAGACAGCTGAGGCGAGCCTGCGCCGGATGGGCTAGCCTCGGCGGAGTAGACAGGGCTCGCTCGACCGCTTCTCCGACGCCGGTGAGAACGGAGTGATCTCATGGCCGGCCGCAGGAATCAGGCGTTGTTCCATCGCCGCTCTTACCAGGGCGGGGGCCCATCCGCCGGTGGCGGGAGCTGCTCGGGAAACGAGCAGCAGGAGGCCCACCAGCTGCCCGGGGACTCGGATCCGAACGGGTTGCTGGCCCTCTGTGACCCCCTGTTCCGCAGCACGGACAGCAGCGCGATTCTCCGCATCGCCATGGCCCAGGTCGGCGCCCTCGGTCCGTTCCGCCTGGAGGCGGGCTATCTTCTGACCGGCGACAGGATCGTCCGCGTGTCCTCGCGCGAGTCCGAAGGGGGCGAGGCGGTCGACCGGCGGGTGCGGGAGCTGGCCGAGGCCGACGGTCCGGTCGTCCTCCCCACGCGGCTCTGGGGCTGGGCGTTCGGCCTGCGCGGGTTCGGCCACCTGCTCGGCTACCTCGTGGTCTCCTCCAGGCTGCGGCCCAGTGAGCAGGACCAACTCCTGATCACCAGGCTGATACGGCTCGCCTCCGCGGCCCTGTCTCTCGCCGCCGCGGGGCACCGGCAGCAGGACGACGCCCGGGAACTGGACCGGCTGCGGAGTGAGCGCGCCACTGCGACTCAGCGGCTCGACTCTCTGCGGTCCGAGCTGCACCAACAGCGGATCGTGCTCGAGACACTCGCCGATGTCGCAGCCCAGGGCGGCGGCGAGGACGCCATCACCCACGCCCTGTACGAACTCACGGGTCTGCCGGCAGTTGCCGAGGACCGGTTCGGCAACCTTCGGTCCTGGGCCGGTCCGGACCGGCCCGACGACTATCCGGCACCACCGGCGGAGCGCCGGCAGGAGGTGCTGCGGCAGGCCGCCGTCGGCCCCGGGCCGGTCAGAGTCAAGGACCGGCTGATAGCTGTGGCCCGTCCCCGTGGCGAAGTCCTCGGCGTGCTCGCTGTCGTGGACCCGGACGGGACGGCGGACGCTCGCACCCTGTTCGCCCTGGAGCACGCCGTGCGGTCGCTCGCCCTGGAGCTGACCCATCTGCGCAGTCTCGCCGAAGCCGAGCTGCGGTTGCGCCGCCAACTGGTCGACGACCTGCTGGAAGGCACGGACGAGGCCAGCGCCTACGCCAGATCCGAGGCGATCGGGCACGACCTGCACCAGGCGCACCACGTCATCGTGGTCAACTGGCGCGGCAGGGCAGCGGACGACTCCTTCACCCGGACCGTCGAGCGAGCGGCGGCGACGGTGGGCGTCCGGGCCCTGGTGTCGCGTCGCGGCGGCCGGGTGGTGCTGCTGGCCGAGGTGAAACCGAACGGCGACGCCCTGCACGCGGCACTGGCCCGCGAGCTCGGGACCCGCGCAGGGGCGATCGGGGTGAGCCGCCGCTGTGAGTCACCCGCAAGTATTCCGCGCCGTTATCAGGAGGCGCTGCGTGCGCTGGAGGTCCGGCGTCAGTCGCGCGAGCGGGACGGGGCGACGTTCTTCGACGACCTCGGGCTTTACCGGATCCTCGGACCCGGGAGCGATCGCCGCGAACTCGAGGCGTTCGTGCGGGAATGGCTCGGCAGGCTCATCGACTACGACACACAGCACGGCACGCAGCTGGTGGAGACGCTCTCGCGGTACTTCGACTGCGGCGGCAATTACGACGAGACCGCCGCAGCCCTGACCGTCCACCGCAGCACCCTGCGCTACCGGCTCCAGCGCATCCGCGAGATCGGCGGGCGGGACCTCGCGGACGTGGACACCCGGCTCAGTCTCCAGGTGGCGACGCGGGTGTGGAAGATCATGCTGGGCGGGCGAGGCTGACGACGGCTCCGCCCACATCTGACGTCGACACCGTCCTCGTCATGGAAGCGGGCCGCATCGTCGAACAGTGCACACACGCGGAGCTGTTGTCGACGGCGCCAGATCCGGTTCGCGCGGGCGGGCGACCCAGCACGCCTGGGGCGTGGCGCAGTTTCAGCCGCGAGGGAGGCCGGTGGCCAAGGATGCTGAGGAACGGCACCGGCCGAGCGTCGGCGTTGAAACGATGGAGGCCACGGCCTGTTCCGAGTCGCCCGCGTCCGAATCCCGAATGGTGAACCAGTCCCGGGCCGGCGGGAGTTCCGCCACGTTCGCGCGGCGGTGCAACGCCATGTCGAGGGCGTGGAGCACTCCGCACCGGATGCCTTCGACATAAGTTGCTTCTCAGATGCAAGATTTATAGTCTGCGCTCATGAGGCTGACGCAGTTCACGGATCTGTCCCTGCGTGTGCTGATGCGCCTCGCGGTCGAGAAGGGTGACTTGCCCACCACGCGCGACGTCGCGGCCGCCATGGCGGTCTCGTACGCGCACACCGCGAAGGCCGTGGCCAAGCTGCAGCATCTGGGCCTGGTCGAGACCCGGCGCGGACGGGGTGGCGGGCTTGAGCTCACGGCCACTGGGCGCAGGGCGTCGATCGGCGCGCTGGTAAGGGAGTTGGAGGGTGCGGGTGATGTCGTGGACTGCGACGGCGCCGTGCCGTGCCCGCTGCGCGCGGCCTGCCGGCTGCGCGGCGCACTGCGCCAGGCGCAGGAGGCGTTCTTCGCGTCCCTCGACCCCCTGACGCTGGCGGATCTCGTCGAGGCGCCGACCGGGCCCCTGCTCGTCGCCCTCTCCCTCGCTCCCGGGGCCGACTGACCACCCCGTTCCCGCCCCGTCCCCTTCTCGCCGTCTTAAATGTGACTCTAAGATACATATTAAGGAGTTCTGCTGATGCTCACCGCCCAATCGGCCACTGTCGTCCGTGCCACGCTTCCCGCCGTCGGCGCCGCCATCGAGGACATCGCCGGACGCTTCTACGAGCGACTGTTCGCCGCCCACCCGGAGCTTCTGCGCGACCTGTTCAACCGCGGCAACCAGGCCGTCGGCGCCCAGCGCCAGGCCCTGGCCGGTTCCATCGCGGCCTTCGCCGCCTATCTGGTGGACCACCCGGACGACCGGCCCGACGTGATGCTGCACCGCATCGCGCACAAGCACGCGTCCCTCGGCGTGCGGGCCGACCAGTACCCGATCGTGCACGAGCACCTCTTCGCCGCCATCGCCGAGGTCCTCGGCGAGGCGGTGACACCCGAGGTGGCCCACGCCTGGGACGAGGTGTACTGGCTGATGGCGAACGCCCTCGTCGCGATCGAGGACCGCCTGTACGCGCAGCAGGACGTCGTCGACGCGAACGTGTGGAGGGAGTGGGAGGTCATCGCCCGCACCGACGCGACCCCCGATGTCGCCGCGTTCGTGCTCCGGCCCGCCGACGGCCGGCCCGTGCCCGCGTTCCGGGCCGGACAGTACGTCTCCGTCCAGGTCCAACTCGCCGACGGAGCACGCCAGATACGGCAGTACAGCCTCACCGGCGCACCCTCCGCCACGACCCGTTCGATCGCCGTGAAGCGGATGCGCGGCGCCGCCGGAACCCCCGACGGCGAGGTGTCACGCCATCTGCACGCACACGTCCACGAGGGCGATCGGCTGCGCGTCTCGGCGCCGTACGGCGATCTGGTCCTCGCCGCCGACGAGGCTCCGCTGCTGCTCGTGTCGGCGGGCATCGGCTGCACACCCATGCTCGCCATGCTGGAACAGCTCGCGACCACCGGCCACGCGGGGCCCGTCACGGTCGTGCACGCCGACCATTCGCCCGCCTCGCACGCGCTGCGCACCGACCACAGGACGCTGACGGCCGAACTCCCGGACGCCACCGCACAGTTCTGGTATGAACACCCCGACGACGAAGACGCGGGCGACGGACACCGCACCGGCCTGGTCGACCTCACGGACGTGGCGATCGCCCCCGGCACACGCTCCTACCTGTGCGGACCGCTCCCCTTCATGCGTGCGGTGCGCGGGCAACTGCTCGACCGCGGCGTGGCGGCCGCGGACATCCACTACGAGGTCTTCGGGCCGGACCTGTGGCTCGCCACCACCTGACCACCACGCCCTCACCGCGCCGGGTCGGTGCCTCCTTCCGTGGACGCCGGGGGAGGGGCGACGGTGGTCAGTTGGCGGTCGCGACGATGTCCAGGAGTTGTTGGTGGAGTCCGGGGCGGGCGAACAGCGCGGCTCCGGTGTCGGTCCGGTACCGGCCGGTGAGGTCGCTGAAGGTGCCGCCGGCTTCTTGGACGACGGGGATCAGCGGGGCGATGTCCCAGGGACCGGCTCCCATGAGGAGGAAGGCGTCCAACTGACCGGTCGCGACCAGGAGGGCGCCGTGGCAGGTGCCGGATCCGGTGGACGGTTTGCGAGGCGCCGGCGTGGTGGGATCCGCAGCGGTCCAGTCGAGTGCGGGTCGGACGTGCGAGACGTTCCGGGCCAGAGTCGCGGCCACACGGCGTTCTCGCTGGTCCAGTCTGGACGGAGGTGGCCAGATGCCGATGCCTGCTGTTTGGGCGCCATCTCCTTCAGCGAGGATCAGCCGGTGTGCCGGTGCGGCTGAGTTGGACGGGCATGGCCTTGTCCAGGAGCCCGAATCCGGCCTGGCCCACCACCGCCGGCCCAGGGCGGGGGCGGAGACCATGCCCAGGGCGATCCGGCCGTCCTCTTCGACCGCGATCAGTGTGCTCCACTCCGGTTGGCCGGCGAGGAAGCTCGCCGTGCCGTCGATGGGGTCGATGATCCAGCGCCGTCCGCCGCGCCCGTGGGCGCCGAGTTCCTCACCGGTGAACGCGTCGTCGGGGCACTCCTGACGGATCAGGGAGCGCAGGACGGTTTCGATCTCCCGGTCGGCGTCGGTGACCGGACTGCCGTCGCTCTTGGTCCGGGATTCGATGCGGGCGGTCGAGAAGTAGCGTCGGCTGATGGCATCCGCCCGGTCGGCGAGGTGGTGTGCCAGTTCGAGGTCTGCCGGGTCCGTCACGAGTCTGTCCTTCGCACCGTGGTCCGTCGTCGAGGTTTCGGAGGGGGGCGTGCACCGATCAACACCGGACGCCCGGCGGGTTCCCCCATCGGCCCTCCCTCGCCCCCCCAACCAGGCCGAAACCAGTCTCAGTTGCCGGGCACGCGGGAACAAGGGACAACTTCAGGATCACGCCGTCGCCGGCCTGCACGCCTGTGACGTCGGCCGAGGGAGGTGCAGGACGTCGAGCGCGCCCTTGAGCGCGGTGTGGACGGCGGCGAGGTGTTCCTCGGCCCCGTGGGAGTGGTAGCCGACGACCAGGCAGGCGGCGGGTTTTCCGGTCAGTGGGCAGTCGTGGCGGGGCCGCGACAGCCAGTCCAGGGTGTTCTTCAGCAGCGCCGAGACGCCGGCGTTGTGGACCGGGCTCAGCACCAGCAGGCTGTCGGCGGCCGCCACCTGGGAGCGCAGGGACGCCAGGGCGGGTGCGGCCGGAAGGGTGTCGAGGTCCTCGTTGAACAGGGGTAGTTGATCCAGGCCGGTGGCGCGTGCGACCGGCTGGTCCAGGGCCCGCGTCGCAGCGCGCCTGGAGGAACTGCTTCACCAGCGGGCACTGCGCCTGGCGGTCGACCTCGCCTACGCCCCCTTCGGATTCCACGCCACCGCCTGCCTCTGGCTCACCGTCGTCCCCGGCCGGCTGAAGGCCACCGGAGACGCGCTGTCCAGCCACCCCGAGACCACCTTCGCCGCCGCTGTCACCGGATCGGCCAGCCTCCCGGTCACCGTCACCTGCCGCTCCATGGACGACCTCTACGCCTACGTCACCGGCAACGTCGGCTCCCTGCCCGCCGTCACCCAGGTCGACGTCGTCCCGGTGCTGCACCGCCTCAAACAGGCGGGCACCCGCGTCCACCACGGCCGCCTGGCCACCGGCTGACCTCCAAGTTGCGTTGCTCGCAACCTGGTGCGTATGACGCTACCCGTATTAGCATGCCTCGCGTATCTACGGCGCGAGCGAGACGAGAGATCATGGCTCCCCTGCAATACGACTTCGTCATCGTCGGCGGTGGATCCGCCGGCAGCGCACTGGCGAACCGGCTCTCCGCGGACCCGGGCAACCAGGTACTGGTCCTGGAGGCCGGCCGGCCCGACTACCCGTGGGACGTCTTCATCCACATGCCCGCGGCGCTCACCTACCCGATCGGCAGCCGGTTCTACGACTGGAAGTACGAATCGGAACCCGAGCCGCACATGGGCGGCCGGCGCATCTACCACGCGCGCGGCAAGGTGCTGGGCGGTTCCAGCAGCATCAACGGCATGATCTTCCAGCGCGGCAACCCCATGGACTACGAGCGCTGGGCCGCCGACGCCGGCATGGAGAGCTGGGACTACGCGCACTGTCTGCCGTACTTCCGGCGGATGGAGAACTGCCTCGCGGCCGGCCCCGACGACGAGTTCCGCGGCCACGACGGCCCGCTCGTCCTCGAACGCGGCCCCGCCGCCAACCCGTTGTTCGGAGCGTTCCTCAACGCCGTTCAGGAAGCGGGCTATCCGCGCACCGACGACGTCAACGGCTATCGGCAGGAGGGCTTCGCGCCCTTCGACCGCAATGTCAGCAGGGGCCGTCGGCTCTCCGCCTCCAAGGCCTACCTCAAGCCGGTGCGGAAGCGGCCCAACCTCACCGTCACCACCCGCGCGATGGTCACCCGCGTCCTCTTCGAGGGCAAGAAGGCCGTCGGCGTCGAGTACCGGCACCGCGGCAAGGTCCGGCAGGTGCGCGCCCGTGAGGTCATCCTCTGCGGCGGCGCGATCAACTCCCCCCAGTTGCTCCAGCTTTCGGGCATCGGCAACGCGCAGGAGCTGACCGCGCTCGGCATCGATGTCGTCCACGACCTGCCGGGCGTCGGCGAGAACATGCAGGACCACCTGGAGGTGTACATCCAGTACGCCTGCAAGCAACCCGTCTCCATGCAGCCGTACATGGCGAAGTGGCGCGCCCCCTTCATCGGCCTGCAGTGGCTCTTCCGCAAGGGCCCGGCCGCCACCAACCACTTCGAGGCCGGCGGGTTCGCCCGCAGCAACGAGGACGTCGACTACCCCAACCTGATGTTCCACTTCCTGCCCATCGCGGTCCGCTACGACGGCTCCTCGCCGGCCGGCGGCCACGGCTACCAGGTGCACGTCGGGCCCATGTACTCCGACGCCATCGGCTCGGTGAAGATCAGGAGCAAGGACCCGCTGGAGCACCCTGCGCTGCGCTTCAACTACCTCTCCACGGAGCAGGATCGCCGTGAGTGGGTCGAGTCCGTCCGGGTCGCCCGCAAGCTCCTCAACCAGCCCGCGCTGGCCCCGTACAACGACGGCGAGATCTCGCCCGGCCCGTCCGTCGAGACCGACGAGGAGATCCTCGCCTGGGTGGCCAAGGAGGGCGAGACCGCCCTGCACCCCTCCTGCACCTGCAAGATGGGCACCGACGAGATGTCCGTCGTCGACCCCACCAGCATGCGCGTCCACGGCGTGGAGGGCCTGCGGGTCGTCGACGCGTCGGTCATGCCGTACGTCACCAACGGCAACATCTACGCCCCCGTCATGATGATCGCCGAGAAGGCGTCCGACCTCATCCTCGGCAAGCAGCCCCTCGCACCGTCGAAGGCCGCGTACTACCGCCATCGGGACGGCCAGCAGCAGGCCGGTTAGGGCGCGTTGGGCGGCGGCGGTCTCAACACGCCGCTGCCCGGCGTCCGTTGTGAGGTGCGTCCGCAATGCCGCTGCGGGGCGACCCGCACCTCAAGGATGTCGTCGACCGGCTCCAACAGCCCGGTGCGGACGACGCGTTCGCCCCGGCCGGCGACGCCGATCCGCCGGCCGGGGTCCACGACGGGCGCTGCCGGTGCTGCACAGACTCGGTGAACCGGGCAGCCGCCCGTTCGCCCGCGTGGGTATCACCGGCGGTCAGCCGCGCCCGGGGGCCACTCGCCCGACCGCTGGCCCGCGACCTCGGCGGCGGTCCCGACCGCGACCACCCCCGAGGTCCCGTTCGCCTTCAACCGGCTTACGGGGAGCGAACGTTGGCGCCGCGCCGCGCTGGACCGGCTGGGCCACCAGGGCTCTGCCCGACCGACCGGCAACCCCGTATACGACCGCGCCCCTCAGCGGAACACCACCGTACGGTTCCCCTCCACCATCACCCTGCTCTCGCTGTGCCACTTCACCGCGTGCGCCAGCACCTGCGCCTCCACATCGCGCCCGACCGTGACCAGTTGCTCCGGGTCGAGGGAGTGGTCGACCCGGACCACGTCCTGGTCGATGATCTGGCCCTCGTCCAGCTCCGGCGTCACATAGTGCGCGGTGGCGCCCACGAGCTTCACGCCGCGGTCGTACGCCTGCTGGTAGGGGCGGGCGCCCTTGAAGCTGGGCAGGAAGGAGTGGTGGATGTTGATGGCCCGGCCCTCCAGCTGCTTGCACAGGTCGTCGGAGAGGACCTGCATGTAGCGGGCCAGCACCACCAGGTCGATGTCCAGGTCGCGTACGAGTTCCAGCAGCCGCGCCTCGGCCTCGGCCTTCGTGTCCCTGGTGACCGGGACGTGGTGGAAGGGGATGCCGTAGGTGTCCGCGAGGCCCTCGAAGTCCCGGTGGTTGGAGACGATCGCGGGGATCTCGATGTTGAGGGCGCCGGTGCGGCGGCGGAAGAGCAGGTCGTTGAGGCAGTGGCCGAACCGGGACACCATGATCAGCGTCCTGGTCGGGGTCGAGGCGTCCCGGAGGGTCCAGGAGATGTGGTGGGCCTCGGCGACCGGACCGAATCGGTAACGCAGTGTTTCCAGGTCGGCGTTTGGATCGGAAACGTCGAAGTGGACCCTCATGAAGAAGCGGCCCTTGAGCCGATCATCGAATTGCTGGCTTTCCAGGATGTTGCCGGAGTTCCGGACCAGAAAGCCGCTCACGGCATGGACCAGCCCGGTGGTGTCCGGGCACGAGAGGGTGAGGACGAATTCGCGGCCGGGATGCGGTCGAGGGGACATGAGCGGCCTCCGTCGGTGCGTATGGCACAACAAGGTGAGCGATACGCAACATGGTTGGGCTGCGCGCCGCTCGCGGTCAAGGGGCGGCAGGGCAATGGGCCGCATGGTGAAATCGTCATCCGCCAACCCCTTGACGTATGTCTGCACATTCGCCATGGTGTTCCACCACAAGCAATACGGTGCACGATGCGCAACGGGATTCACTCGAAGGGCTCCGCACGTGGCAGACCTGTACGTGGACGGCGAATGGCGCGACGCGGTGGCCGGCGGCCATCGTGAAATCCGCTGTCCCGCCGACGGCACGCTCAGCGCGACCGTGTCCGAGGGAACGCGTCCCGACACCGAGGCCGCGATCGCCGCGGCCCGCCGCGCCTTCGACGAAGGACCCTGGCCGCGCACCCCGGAGCGGGAGCGTGCCGCGCTGCTGCTGCGCACCGCCGACATCCTGGAGCGCGACGCCAAGGAATTCGCCCGCGCGGAGTCGCTGGACACCGGCAAACGGCTGGTGGAGAGCGAGTACGACATCGCCGACGTCGTCTCCTGCTTCCGCTACTACGGCGGGATCGGTGGTACCGACGCCGGCCGGGTCATCGACACCGGGCGGGACGACGCCGTAAGTCGCGTCGTGTACGAGCCCGTTGGGGTGTGCGGGCTGATCACGCCCTGGAACTACCCCTTGCTGCAAGCCAGTTGGAAGGTCGCCCCGGCGCTCCTCGCGGGCAACACCATCGTCCTGAAACCCAGCGAACTCACCCCCTCCACCTCCATCCTGCTGATGAAGGCTCTTGAGGAGGCGGGACTCCCGGCCGGTGCCGCGAACCTCGTCCTCGGCACCGGGCCCGAGGTCGGCGCGCCGCTCTCCGAGGACCCGGCCGTCGACATGGTCTCCTTCACCGGGGGCCTGGAGACCGGCAAACGCATCATGGCCACCGCCGCCGCGACCGTGAAAAAGGTGGCGTTGGAGCTGGGCGGCAAGAACCCCAACGTCATTTTCGCCGACGCCGACTTCGAGACGGCCGTGGACTTCGCGCTCACGGCCGTCTTCCTGCACTCGGGCCAAGTCTGCTCGGCGGGCGCCCGGTTGATCGTCGAGGACTCGCTGCACGACCGTTTCGTCGACGAAGTCGTCCGCCGTGCGCGGCAGATCAGGCTCGGTGGCCCCTTCGACCCCGAGGCCGAGACCGGGGCGCTGATCTCCGCACAGCACCGCGAGAAGGTCGAGGCGTATGTCGCGGCGGGGATCGCGGAGGGGGCCGTACTGCGCTGCGGCGGTGAGCGGCCGACCGAACTCGCCCTCGCCGACGGCCACTTCTACCCGCCGACCGTGCTCGACGCGTGCACCCAGGACATGCGGGTGGTGCACGAGGAGTCCTTCGGGCCCGTGCTGACCGTCGAGCGCTTCACCGACGAGGACGACGCCGTGCGCATCGCCAACGACACCGAGTACGGACTCGCCGGAGCCGTCTGGACCCAGGACGCGGGCAAGGCCCAGCGGGTCGCCCGGCGGCTGCGGCACGGCACGGTGTGGATCAACGACTACCACCCCTATGTGCCGCAGGCGGAATGGGGTGGCTTCGGACACTCGGGCGTGGGCCGGGAGTTGGGACCGACCGGCCTGGACGAGTACCGAG
Source organism: Streptomyces sp. NPDC005492 (assembly GCF_040605995.1). Lineage (NCBI taxonomy): Bacteria > Bacillati > Actinomycetota > Actinomycetes > Kitasatosporales > Streptomycetaceae > Streptomyces > Streptomyces sp. NPDC005492. The sequence goes on along the minus strand of NZ_JBEXDX010000022.1, from coordinate 53,043 downwards.
AGCCCAAGCACATCTGGCAGAACATCCAACCCCGGCCGCAGCACTGGTTCCGCGGCTGAACGCCGAAAAGAGGTCGATCGTGACCCCAGCACAGACCGAGGTGCCGCAGCGGCGCGGCACGCCCCAGGACTCGGCGCCCACCCCGGTCATCTCCGTGCGCAAGCTGTGGAAGGTGTTCGGGCCGAAGGCGGACCAGGTACCCGACTCAGCGGAACTGTGCGGGCTCACACGCCGCGAGCTGATGGACCGCACCGGCTGCACCGCCGCCGTACGCGATGTGAGCTTCGAGGTCTCGCCCGGCGAGGTCTTCGTCGTCATGGGCCTGTCCGGCTCCGGGAAGTCCACGCTGGTGCGCTGTCTGACCCGGCTGATCGAACCCACCGCCGGTGAGATCGTCTTCGAGGGCGAGGACATCCGCGACGCGGACCAGAAGCGGCTGCGCGAACTGCGGCGCCGCAAGTTCTCCATGGTCTTCCAGCACTTCGGGCTGCTGCCGCACCGCAGGGTCGTCGACAACGTGTCCTTCGGCCTGGAGATCCGCGGCATGAGCAAGGCCGAGCGGACCAAACGCGCCCTGGAAGTCGTCGAGTTGGTCGGTCTCTCCGGGTACGAGAACTCCTACCCCGACCAGCTCTCCGGCGGTATGCAGCAACGCGTCGGCCTGGCACGGGCGTTGGCCGGCGACCCGGACGTGCTCCTCTTCGACGAACCGTTCTCGGCGCTCGACCCGCTGATCCGCCGCGACATGCAGAACGAGGTCATCCGACTGCATCACGAGGTCGGCAAGACCATGGTGTTCATCACCCACGACCTCTCCGAGGCCCTGAAGCTGGGCGACCGCATCCTCATCATGCGCGACGGCAAGATGGTCCAGTGCGGCACGGGCGACGAACTGGTCGGCGCCCCCGCCGACGACTACGTACGCGAGTTCGTGAAGGACGTGCCGCGCGGTGACGTCCTCACCCTGCGCTGGATCATGCGTCCCGCCGTGGACGGAGACGCCCTGGACGGACCCGAGTTGGGCCCGGGCGTCGTGGTACGGGAGGCCACCCGGGCGGTCCTGGCGGCCGACAAGCCCGTCAAGGTCGTCGAGAACGGCAAACTGCTTGGCATCGTCGGCGACGAGGAGATCCTCGCCGTCGTCGCCGGGCAGGAAGGCGACGCGTGATGACCGTCGCCGTGGAGAAACCGGAGACCGCACCCCAAGTGCCGGACGCCGCACCGCCGTTGACGAGGGCACGAAGCAAGGTCACTCGGCCCATGATGGTGGGCGCGATCCTCGTGGTCTGGCTGGTGCTCTTCGCCGTACTGCGCGGGAAGCAGACGCTGACGCTCGCGGCGGCCGATCTCACCGGTCTGCACCGGTGGTTCAACGACCTCAACGACTCGGTCGGCGCCAACCGCAACTCCAACCCGCTCTTCCTCTACTTCTTCAACGAGATCCGCCTGGTCATCGACAACCTGGTGACCTTCGTCCAGGACCTGATCTCGCAGCCGAGCGGCGACCGGCCGGTGCCGCAGATCGGCTGGCTCGGGGTCGTCGGCATCGCCGGCTTCGTCTCCTGGGCCGTGGGCAACTGGCGGGTCGCACTGCTCGCCATGGCCGGCTTCGCCTTCTTCGGGCTCCAGGGGCTGTGGCAGGAGAGCATGGACACCCTGGCGCTGACGCTCTCCGCGGTGCTCGTGGCGCTGCTGTTCGCGATCCCGCTGGGGGTGTGGGCGGGGCTGTCCGACCGGTTCAACCGGATCATCACGCCCTTCCTGGACTTCATGCAGACGATGCCGACCTTCGTCTACCTGGCTCCGCTGACCCTGATCTTCCTCATCGGTCCGGCCTCGGCCGTGATCGCCACGGTGATCTACGCGGCCCCGCCCGCGATCCGTATCACCGCGCACGGCATCCGCAACGTGCCGGAGACGACCGTGGAAGCGGCCGACTCGATGGGCTCGACCCGCTGGCAGTCGCTGATCAAGGTGCTGCTGCCGATGGCCAAGCGGACCGTGGTGGTGGGCGTGAACCAGACCATCATGGCCGCCCTGGCCATGGTGACCATCGCCGCCCTGATCGACGCACCGGGTCTCGGCAAGACCGTCATGCAGGCCCTCCAGTCGCTCGACGTCGGTACGGCCTTCAACGCGGGCCTGGCCATCGTCGTCATGGCGATCGTGCTGGACCGGGTCACGACGGCGTCCAGCACGCGTGCGGAGCAGGCCCGGAACTCGACGGGCCGCTTCCTGAAGTGGCGCCGCCCGCTGCTCGGTGCGGGCGCGATCGGCGTCGTAGTGCTGGTCTATCTCTCCCACACGTTTCTGTGGGCGGCGCAGTACCCCGGCGACGGCACCACCGGCAGCCACATCGCGAGCGCGGCGGACAGCGTGACGACCTGGGTGCAGGACAACCTGTCGGGCCTCACGAACGCCTTCCGCAACGCGATCACCAACGGCCTGCTCAACCCGTTCCAGTCGCTGCTCACCGACTCCCCGTGGTGGCTCGTCGGCGCGGTGCTGGTCGGGCTCGCCGTGGTGCTCGGCGGGTGGAAGGTCTCCGTCACCACGGCCGTGTGCGTGGGCCTGCTGGTGGGCACCGGCATGTGGTCGGACGCCATGACGACGCTGGCCTCGACGATCGTGGCGACGGTACTGGTGATGGTGTTCGGCATCGCCTTCGGCGTGTGGATGGGGCGCAGCATGATGGTGGACCGACTGCTGCGGCCCACACTCGACGCGGCACAGGTCATGCCGCCCTTCGTCTATCTCGTGCCGTTCCTCGCGCTGTTCGGCCCGTCGCGCTTCACCGCGATCGTCGCCGCCGTCGTGTACGCCGTACCGGTCGCCATCAAGATCACCGCCGACGGGATCCGGGACGTGCCCGAGACCACCGTCGAGGCGGCGACCGCGGCCGGCTGCAACACCTGGCAGATCATCACCAAGGTTCAACTCCCGATGGCACGCAGCGCCCTGACTCTTGCGACCAACCAGGGCCTGATCTACGTGCTGTCGATGGTTGTTGTGGGCGGCCTGGTGGGAGCCGGCGCCCTCGGCTACGACGTCGTAGCCGGATTCTCGCAGAGCGAGCTGTTCGGAAAGGGCCTGGCGGCGGGGCTGGCCATCGTACTGCTCGGAGTCATGTTCGACCGGATCACGCAGGCGGCGGCGCGCCGAACCAGCGCTTAAGGAGCACGACACCATGGCAAGACACTGGCGAACCGGCGCGGCCGGTCTGGCCGTCCTCGGCCTCACCCTCACCGCCTGCGGCGGGGCGAAGGTCGGCGACACGTCCTCGGGATCGAGCAGCAGCTCGGGCAAGTGCGGGACCTTCAACCTCGCGGTCAACCCGTGGGTGGGCTACGAGGCGGACGCGGCGGTCGTCGCGTACGTCGCCCAGCACCAACTCGGCTGTACGGTCGACAAGAAGGACCTCAAAGAGGAGATCGCCTGGCAGGGCTTCGGGACCGGTGAGGTCGACGCCGTCCTGGAGAACTGGGGCCACGACGACCTCAAGAAGAAGTACATCACCGGCCAGAAGACCGCCGTCGAGGCCGGCCAGACCGGCAACAAAGGCATCATCGGCTGGTACGTGCCGCCGTGGCTCGCGAAGGCCCACCCGGACATCCTGAACTACAAGAACCTCAACAAGTACGCGTCCAAGTTCAAGACCTCCGAGTCGGGCGGCAAGGGCCAACTCCTCGACGGCGACCCCTCGTACGTCACCAATGACGCCGCGCTGGTGAAGAATCTGAAGCTGGACTTCAAGGTGGTGTACGCGGGCAGCGAGACCGCGCTCATCCAGGCCTTCCGCACCGCCGAGAAGAACAAGCAGTGGGTCATCGGCTACTTCTACGAGCCGCAGTGGTTTCTCTCCGAGGTCGCGCTCAAGAAGGTGTCGCTGCCCGCGTACACGACGGGCTGTGACGCCGTCGCGTCGAAGATCGCCTGCGACTACCCCGTCTACAACCTCGACAAGATCGTCAGCGCGAAGTTCGCCAAGTCGGGCAGCCCCGCCTACAACCTGGTGAAGAACTTCAACTGGACGAACGAGGACCAGAACACCGTCGCCAAGTACATAGCCCAGGACAAGCTGTCCGACGACGCGGCGGCGAAGAAGTGGGTCGACGCCAACAAGGCGAAGGTGGACGCCTGGCTGAAGTAGCCGCAGCGGAAACCTGGTTGACCCTGCCCGGTGGGTGGTGCGCGAACGTGCGTACCGCCCACCGGGCATTGCCGTGTTCCGGCCGGTGATCAGGGGCGTCGCCCGACGTCACGGCCCCCTTGACACCTACTCCTCGTGCCGGGCACATTGAGTTGCGCAACCTGAAGCATGTTGCGCAGACAGCAACCGGATTGCTCTCTAGCCGGAGGTGCGGCGATGGCGGGACCCCGAGTGGTCATCATCGGAGCGGGCGTCGTGGGGGCGGCGCTCGCGGACGAGATCTCCGCGCGAGGCTGGACCGAGGTGACCGTGGTCGACCAGGGCCCGCTGCCCGCCACCGGCGGCTCGTCCTCGCACGCCCCCGGGCTGGTCTTCCAGACCAACTCCTCAAAGACGATGACCGAGTTGGCCCGCTACACGGTCGAGAAGTTCTGCTCCCTCGACGTCGACGGCAAGCCCTGCTTCCTCCAGGTCGGCGGTCTCGAAGTCGCCACCACCCCCGAGCGCCTCGCCGAACTCCACCGCCGCCACGGCTGGATCACCGCCTGGGGCATCGAAGCCCGGCTCCTGAGCCCCGAGGAGTGCGTCGAGCAGCACCCGCTGGTCAACCCGGACAGGGTCCTCGGCGGCCTCCTGGTCCCCACCGACGGCCTCGCGAAGGCGGTCCTCGCCGTGGAGGCCCAGATCCGTCGCGCCACGGAACGCGGAGTGACCTTCCTGGCCCGCCACGAGGTCCTGGACGTCCAGCGGTCCGAGGACCGCGTCACCGGCGTCCTCACCGACCAGGGTGAGATCCCCGCCGACATCGTCGTGTGCTGCGCCGGCATCTGGGGCCCGAGGATCGCCCGCATGGTCGGCATGAACCTCCCGCTGACCCCGCTCGGCCACCAGCTCGCCTGGACCGGTCCCGTACCGGCCCTCGCCGGTCAGACCGATGAGGCGGTCCGTCCGATCCTGCGCCACCAGGACGCCGACCTCTACTACCGCGACCGCTTCGACACCATCGGCATCGGTTACTACGGCCACCGCCCCATGCCCACCACCGCGGACGACATCCTCTCCGTCGACGCGGCCGACGGTATGCCGTCCGTCCTGAAGTTCACGGAGGACGACTTCGCGGACGCCTGGACCGAGACCCGCTCCCTCCTTCCCGCGACCCGGGACGCGAAGATCGAGGAGGGCATCAACGGCCTCTTCTCCTTCACCACCGACAACTTCCCCCTCCTCGGAGAGTCCCCGGACGTCAAGGGCTTCTGGGTCGCCGAGGCGGTCTGGGTCACGCACTCGGCGGGCGTCGGCCGCGCGATGGCCGAATGGCTGGTCGACGGCCACTGCTCGTCCTTCGACCTCCACGAGTGCGACGTCAACCGCTTCGAACCGCACCAACTCGCCCCCGAATACGTCCTGACCCGCGACTGCCAGAACTTCGTGGAGGTCTACGACATCCTCCACCCCCTCCAGCCGTCCGGCGCCCCGCGCCCGATCCGCACCAGCCCCTTCCACACCCGCCAGCGGGAACACGGCGCGTTCTTCCTGGAGGCGAACGGCTGGGAGCGCCCGCAGTGGTACGAGGCCAACTCGGGCCTGCTGGAAGGCCGTTCGATCCCCACCCCGAACGACTGGGCGGCCCAGTACTGGTCACCGATCGTCGGCGCCGAGGCGCAGGCCACCCGCGAGACCGTGGCGATGTATGACATGACGGCCCTCAAACGCCTTGAGGTGACCGGCCCCGGCGCCGCCGACTTCCTGGAGGGCCTGGTCACCGGTAAGGTCGCCAAGTCGGTCGGCTCGGTGACGTACACCCTGCTCCTGGACCACGACGGTGGCATCCGCAGCGACATCACCGTCGCCCGCCTGACCCGCGACCACTTCCAGGTCGGCGCCAACGGCAACCTCGACCTCGACTGGCTCACCCGCCACCTGCCCGCCGACGGCACGGTCCAGGTCCGTGACATCACCCCCGGCACCTGCTGCATAGGCCTGTGGGGCCCCCTCGCCCGCAAGGTCCTCCAGCCCCTGACGGACGAGGACTTCAGCAACGACGGCCTCAAGTACTTCCGCGCCAAGAAGGCCTACATCGGCTCGGTCCCCGTCACCGCCATGCGTCTCTCCTACGTCGGCGAACTCGGCTGGGAGCTGTACACCACCGCCGACCAGGGCCAGAAACTCTGGGACACCCTGTGGCAGGCCGCGCAGCCCCTCGGTGGTGTCATCGCGGGCCGCGGCGCCTTCAACAGCCTCCGCCTGGAGAAGGGTTACCGCTCCTTCGGCACCGACATGACCTACGAGCACGACCCCTACGAGGCCGGCGTCGGCTTCGCCGTCAAGCTCGACAAGGGCGACTTCATCGGAAAGGCCGCGCTGGAGCGCCGAAAGGCGGACGTACGACGGCAGTTGACCTGTCTCACCATCGACGACCCCCGGTCCGTCGTCATGGGCAAGGAGCCGGTCTACGACGGCGAGCGCGCCGTCGGGTATGTCACCAGCGCCGCCTACGGCTACACGATCGGCAAGGGCATCGCCTACGCCTGGCTCCCGGCCGAACTCGCCACCCCCGGAACGACGTTGCACATCGGCTACTTCGACGAGCGCGTCGAGGCGGTCGTCGCCCAGGAGCCACTGTTCGACCCGACGATGTCCCGCCTCCGCGGCTAGCCGGAAGGACGCGAACGCCGTATGAACGCGCTCAACACCCCTTTGGCGGACCTGGACCCCGAGGTCCACGCCGCGCTCCGGGCCGAACTCCACCGTCAGCAGTCCACGTTGGAGATGATCGCCTCCGAGAACTTCGCGCCCTCCGCCGTACTGGAGGCCCAGGGCTCGGTCCTCACCAACAAGTACGCGGAGGGCTATCCCGGCCGCCGCTACTACGGCGGCTGCGAACACGTCGACGTCACCGAGCGGTTGGCGATCGAGCGGGTCAAGTCCCTGTTCGGCGCGGGCTTCGCGAACGTCCAGCCGCACTCGGGCGCACAGGCCAACACGGCCGTGTTCTTCGCCCTGTTGAAGCCCGGCGACACCATCCTCGGCCTCGACCTCGCCCACGGCGGACACCTCACCCACGGCATGCGCCTCAACTACAGCGGCAAGATGCTCAACGTGGTGCCGTACCACGTGGGGGAGACCGACAACCTGGTCGACATGGACGAGGTGGAGCGCCTCGCCAAGGAGCACCGCCCCAAGATGATCATCGCGGGGTGGTCCGCGTATCCACGGCAGTTGGACTTCGCGGCCTTCCGGCGGATCGCCGACGAGGTGGGCGCCCTGCTGATGGTCGACATGGCGCACTTCGCGGGCCTGGTCGCGGCAGGGCTGCACCCCAACCCGGTCCCGCATGCCCACGTGACGACCACGACCACCCACAAGACCCTCGGCGGGCCACGCGGCGGCGTCATCCTCACCAACGAGGCCGACCTCGCCAAGAAAATCAACTCGGCGGTGTTTCCCGGCATGCAGGGCGGCCCCCTGGAACATGTCATCGCCGCGAAGGCGGTGTCATTCAAGGTCGCGGCCTCACCCGAGTTCGCCGAACGCCAGGCCCGCACGCTCGCCGGTGCCCGCATCCTCGCCGAACGCCTCACGCGTACCGATGTGGCGGCCACCGGGGTGAAGGTCCTCACCGGCGGCACGGATGTCCACCTCGTCCTGGTCGACCTGCGCGACTCCGAACTGGACGGCAGGCAGGCGGAGGACCTCCTTCACGAGATCGGCATCACCGTCAACCGCAACGCCGTGCCCTTCGACCCACGCCCGCCCATGGTGACGTCGGGCCTGCGCATCGGCACACCGGCGTTGGCCACCCGAGGCTTCACGGAGGAGGACTTCGCGGAGGTCTCCGACGTGATCGCGCTGGCCCTCCAACCGGCCCCGGACATCGGCGAGTTGCATGCCCGCACGGAGGCCCTCGCCGCGAAACACCCGCTCTACCCGCACCTGTCCGAGGAGGACGCCCCCCGATGACCCCCCGCACCCCGGGCGCCGACCTCCCCGAACACCCGGACTGGCTCTGGCGCACACCCGAGCCGAAGCGCTCGTACGACGTGATCGTGGTCGGCGGCGGCGGCCACGGCCTCGCCACCGCCCACTACTTGGCGAAGAACCACGGCATCACCAATGTCGCCGTCCTGGAGAAGGGCTGGCTGGCGGGCGGCAACATGGCCCGCAACACCACGATCATCCGCTCCAACTACCTGTGGGACGAGAGCGCGGGTATCTACGAACACGCCCTGAAACTCTGGGAGGGACTGGAGGAGGAGCTGGACTACCCGATCCTCTTCTCCCAGCGCGGAGTCCTCAACCTCGCCCACAGCCTCCAGGACGTCCGCGACAGCGTGCGCCGAGTGGAGGCGAACCGCCTCAACGGTGTGGACGCGGAGTGGCTCGACGAACGGCAGGTCAAAGAGGTCTGCCCGATCGTCAACACCTCGCCGGACGTGCGCTATCCGGTACTCGGCGGTACCTACCAACCACGCGCCGGCATCGCCAAGCACGACCACGTCGCCTGGGGCCTGGCCCGCTCCGCCGACGCCGCCGGCATCGACCTCATCCAGAACTGCGAGGTCACCGGCCTGGACATCAAGGACGGCCGGGTGACCGGCGTACAGACCACACTCGGCCCGATCGCCGCGGGGAAGGTGGCGTTGTGCTCGGCCGGCCACACGTCCGTCCTCGCCGCCATGGCGGGCATCCAACTCCCGCTCCAGAGCCACCCGTTGCAGGCCCTGGTCTCGGAGCTGCTGGAGCCCGTCCACCCGACCGTCGTCATGTCCAACGCGGTGCACGTGTACGTGAGCCAGGCGCACAAGGGTGAGTTGGTGATGGGTGCGGGCATCGACTCGTACAACTCGTACACCCAGCGCGGTGCGTTCCACATCATCGAGGAGCAGATGGCGGCGGCCCTGGAGCTGTTCCCGGTCTTCGCCCGCGCGCACGTCCTGCGCACGTGGGGCGGCATCGTCGACGTCACCCCCGACGCCTCACCCATAGTCGGCGTCACGCCCATCGCCAACCTCTACCTCAACTGCGGCTGGGGGACCGGCGGTTTCAAGGCCACGCCCGGCGTCGGCTGGGTCTACGCCCACACCATCGCCCACGACACCCCTCACCACCTCAACGCCCCCTTCTCGCTCGACCGTTTCACCACCGGCGCGCTCGTCGACGAGCACGGCGCCGCCGCGGTGGCCCACTAGGGAGCCCGAACCATGCTGCTGATCCCCTGCCCCTGGTGCGGGCCCCGCGACGAAGCCGAGTTCCACTACGGCGGCCAGGCCCATGTGGCCTACCCCGAGAACCCCGCCGGCCTGACCGACGAGGAGTGGGCGAGCTATCTGTTCTTCCGCGACAACCCGAAGGGCCCGTTCGCGGAACGGTGGAGCCACGCGTCCGGTTGCCGCCGCTGGTTCAACGCCGTACGCGACACGTCGACGAACGAGATCCTGACGGTGTACCGGGCGGGGGAGGAGCGACCGGCCACTCCCCAGTCGGGTCAGGAACATTCAGCCCGTCCGGCGTCCACTTTTCAACGAGGGCCAGCAATTTCAGCCCGTCCGGCGTTTGAGGACGAGGCCCCTTCAGGGCCGATCGGGGGTCTGGGGGCGGAGCCCCCAGCACACCAGCCGAACTCGCACCCGCACCGCCACCCCACCCGAGGCCGAATCCACCGAGACACCCCCCTCACCTTCACCTTCGACGGCACCGAATACACGGGCTACAAGGGCGACACCCTGGCCTCCGCCCTCCTCGCCAACGGCCTCATCGAAACCGGCACCAGCATCAAACTCGGCCGCCCCCGAGGCATCTTCACGGCCGGAGTCGAAGAACCCAACGCCGTCATCCAGATCGAAGCCCCCTTCCCCGAGCCGATGCTCCCCGCGACCACGGTCGAGCTGTACGACGGCCTGGTGGCGACCGGCCTCCCCGGCCAGGGCCGCCTCGCCACCGAACCGGACCCGGCCCGCTACGACGCCGTACACGCCCACTGCGATCTGCTGATCGTCGGCGCCGGCCCGGCGGGCCTCGCGGCAGCGGAAGCCGCCGCGCACACCGGCGCCCGCGTCATCCTCGCCGACGACCGCCCCGAACTGGGCGGTAGTCTGCTCGATACGGCGCAACTCCTCGACTGGGTCGGCGAGTTGAGCGACCGGCTGGCCACCGCGCCCGACGTGCGCGTGCTGTCCCGCACCACCGTCTTCGGCCACTACGACGACAACCACCTCCTCGCCGTCGAACGCCGCACCAACCACCTCGGCGCCGCCGCCCCCGCCCATGTCTCCCGGGAACGCGTCTGGCGTATCCGGGCCCGCCGCGTCGTCCTCGCGACCGGTGCCCACGAACGCTCTCTCGCCTTCGCGGACAACGACCGCCCCGGCGTGATGCTAGCCACCTCGGCCCGCGCCTACGTCAACCGGTACGGCGTTCTGCCCGGAAGGCGGGCCGTCGTGTTCACCACCAACGACAGTGCGTACGCGGCCGCGTTGGACCTCGCGGCGGCGGGCGTCGAGGTCGCCGCGATCGTGGACACCCGCCCGTCCGAACCGGCGGAGTGGGCGCGCCGAGCGCGCGAGGCCGGAATCGAGGTGCTGGCCGGACACGCCGTCGTCGGCACAGAGGGCACCCCACGACTGACCGCCGTGACGACGGCCCCGTACGGCGAAGTGGCCGGAACGACCCGCCAGTTCGCCGCTGATCTCCTCCTGGTGTCCGGCGGCTGGAACCCGGTGGCCCACCTGTTCAGCCAGGCCGGTGGAAAGCTGCGCCACGACGACATCCTCGGCTCGTTCGTCCCTGACACCTGCCGGCAGGCGGTCGAGGTCGCGGGCAGCGCGAACGGTGTCCTCGACCTGGCCGCGGTCCTCGCACAGGGCGCGGCGGCAGGCGCCCGTGCGATCGAGGCCGAGGGCTACACAGTCGAGGCACCGAACCTGCCCCAGGTGCCCACCGAACCCGGCACCACCCCCGCCATGCACGTCTTCCTCGTCCCGGGCACCGCCGACGCGCCCCGCTTCGTGGACCTCCAACGCGACGTCACCGTGGGCGACTTGACCCGGGCCACCGGCGCAGGCCTCAACTCGGTCGAGCACACCAAGCGCTACACGACGGCCGGCACCGCCAACGACCAGGGCAAGACCTCAGGCATCCTGGCCAGCGGCGTGGTCGCCGAACTCCTGGGCGTGGACGTCTCGTTCCTCGGCACGACCACCTTCCGTCCGCCCTACACCCCCGTCTCCTTCGCCGCCCTCGCGGGCCGCGACCGGGGCACGCTGCACGACCCGGTCCGTACGACCGCGCTGCACGACTGGCATGTCATGCAGGGCGCCCGGTTCGAGAACGTCGGTCAGTGGAAGCGCCCTTGGTACTACCCGCAGGACGGCGAGGACATGGAGAGGGCCGTCCTGCGCGAGTGCGCGGCGGCCCGCGAGGGCGTCGCGTTCATGGACGGTTCCACCCTCGGCAAGATCGACGTGCAGGGCCCCGACGCGCCCGTCTTCCTCGACCGGCTCTACACGAACATGATGAGCAACCTGAAGGTCGGCATGATCCGTTACGGCGTCATGTGCCGCCCGGACGGCATGGTCTTCGACGACGGAACCGCCATCCGCCTCGCCCCGGACCGCTACCTGGTCACCACGACCACGGGCAACGCGGCCGCCGTACTCGACTGGATGGAGGAGTGGCACCAGACCGAGTGGCCCGAACTCCGCGTCCGCTGCGCCTCGGTGACCGAACAGTGGGCCACCGTCGCCCTGGTCGGCCCCCGCTCCCGCGAGGTCCTCGGCTCGCTCGCGCCCCGACTGGCCGTCGGCAACGACGACTTCCCGTTCATGTCCTGGCGGGACACCACCGTCGCCGGCATCGACGCCCGGGTGTGCCGGATCAGCTTCTCCGGCGAACTCGCCTACGAGATCAACGTGTCACCCTGGGAGGCCCTGGCCCTGTGGGAGGCGCTCTACGAGGCCGGTGCTCCCTTCGGCATCACCCCGTACGGCACCGAGACCATGCACGTCCTGCGCGCCGAGAAGGGGTACCCGATCATCGGCCAGGACACCGACGGCACCGTGACTCCCCAGGATCTCGGCATGAGTTGGGCGGTGTCCAAGAAGAAGCCCGACTTCATCGGCAAGCGCTCCTACGCCCGCGCCGACGCCGTCCGCCCCGACCGCAAACACCTCGTCGGCCTGCTCCCCGACGATCCGGGCGCCTTCCTGCCCGAGGGCACCCAACTGGTCGCGGACAGCGTGCTCCCGCCCCCGCCCGTCCCGATGCTCGGCCATGTCACCTCCAGCTACCGCAGCGCCGCCCTCGGCCGCACCTTCGCCCTCGCCCTGGTCAAGGGCGGCCGGGACCGCATCGGCGAGCGCCTCTACGCCCCCGTGGGCGACCGGTTGATCCCGGTCACCGTCGCAAGCCCCGTCCTCTACGACCCCGAGGGAGCCCGCCGCGATGGCTGACACCGCCCTTTCCGTGCCCCGCCGCAGCCCCCTCGCCGGTGCCGCGGAGCGGATGGCCGACGTGACCCGCTCCTCCGGCGGAGCGGTCCGGCTGGCCGAACTGCCCTTCCTGGCCCAGGTGAACGTCCGGCTCGACCCGAAGGGCGCGGCGGCGGACGCCGTAGGACTGGCGCTTGGTCTGTCGCTGCCGCTTGAGCCCAACACCGTTGTGCGGTCCGGGGAGTTGACCGCGCTGTGGCTAGGTCCCGACGAATGGCTGCTCGTGGGGCCGCCGGACAGCCAGGGGGAGTGGGAGAACCGGATCCGGGAGGCGAGCGGGGACGGGTTCGTGGCCGTCACCGATGTCTCGGCCCAGCGCACCACCCTGCTCGTCTCGGGTGCCCGTGCCCGCGACCTGCTCGCCCACGGCTGCCCCCTGGACCTGCACCCGCGTGCCTTCGGCCCCGGACGCTGTGCCCAGACCACCCTGGCCCGCGCCCAGGTCGTGTTGGTCGCCCGGGATCAACTCGGCGCCGGATTCTGGGTGTTGGTCCGCTCGTCCTTCGCCGGGTATCTGACGGACTGGCTGCTCGACGCGGCGACGGAGTACGTGCGGCACGACTGAACCGTCCGCACGCCGAAGGCCGTTCGCCCGTCGCCGGGAGAACAGCCTTCGGAGTGTTCGGTGTTCACGGCCTCAGGCGGCCTGGCCGACCTCCGCCTCGTCGAGGCGCTTGCTCCTGGGGATGAGAGCGACGAGCAGCGCGCCCGCGGTGACGCAACCGACCACCAGCCAGAGCCCGTTGGTGAAACCCTTGTCGAGATAGAACTGGGTGCCCTTGAGGACCGCCCCGTGCTGGGCCATCACGACGAAGGCCAACTGGGAGACGACGATCTGGGCCACGCCCTGGCCCAGGGTCTGGACGCCGTTGGCCAGCGCCTGTTCCTCGGGGCTGACCACCTCGATGATCATGATGGGGACGACGGCGACCACGATGCCCGTGCCGAGTCCGGCGATCACCCCCATCTCGATGATCTGCGGGGCGTTGTGGTGCAGGTGCGTGCCGATGCCGTAGCCGATCGCCGTCAGCGCGGAGCCGGTGGCCAGCAGGAGGCGGGCGTCCACCCGGCGGGCGAGCAGGCCGGTGCCGACCGCCCCCACGATGATCATGGCGCTGATCGGGCTGGTGACGATGGCGTTGTGGGTGCCGGACCAGCCGAGGCCTTCGGAGATGGTGGGGATGTTCGGCATCAGGATGAGCAGTTGCAGCACCACGCCCACGGCGCTGAGCGAGCCCGCCGCGATCGAGGTGGCGAGCAGGACGGTCCACACCGGACGGCGGCGGGTCATGGACAGCGGGAAGAGCGGTTCGGCGACCCGGCGTTCGACGAGGACGAAGACGACCAGCGCGATCGCCGCCCCGACGACCCAGCCGACGAACCTGCCGCTGCCCCAGCCCCAGTGGGAGCCCTGGCCGACCGCGTAGACGACCGCCGTGACGCCGCCGCCCAGGAGGAGTCCGCCGACCCAGTCCATACGGCCGGCCGCCGCGCGGATCGGGCTCTCCGGCACGAACACCGCCACCAGCAGGAAGCTGACGGCCGTGCTGATGGCCATGAACCACAGCACGCCCCGGAAGCCGTAGTCGTCGAGCAGCCAGCCGGACAGGAACGGCCCGCCGAAGGCGACCAGACCGACGCCGCCGGCCAGGATGCCGCTGGCGAGTCCGACCCAGCGGCGCGGGAAGACGTCACGGGTGATGGCGTAGGCGAGCGGGGCCGTCGCGGCGTAGATGCCCGCGATGCCGCGGCCGATCAGCAGGGTGCGGTAGTCGGTGGCGACGGCGGCGAGCAGGTCGCCGGCGAAGCCGAGCCCGGTGGCGACCAGCAGGACGCGCTTCTTGCCGAAGATGGCCGCGGCCTTGACCACGAACGGCAGGAAGAAGGTCCCGGTCAACAGGGTCATCAGGGTGAACCAGGCGATCTCGGTCGTCCTGAAGTGGATCGCGATGTCGGCCTGCGCGATGCCGGACAACGCGGCGACGAGCGAGACCAGTTGGACGGTCCAGACGAGGGCGACGACGACGAGGACGTTGCGTGTGGTGGACGGTGGTCTCTCGTCCGCCGAGGGGGGACTGGTCCGGGTCTGTGACATGGCGCGGCCTTCCATGGGTGAGCGGTGGACCGGAGGGCGGCTCCGGCCGGGCGAGGCTGGCCGATAAGTTAGACCGTACGGTCGGTACAATCAATGGGATGCGCGGAAATAGGCGCGGAGTGATGTTGGCGCAATCTCTTCGAATCTCTTCGAATCTCTTCGACAAAATCGTCAACAATCTGGTCGACGCTATTGCCTGCGGATTGTCGGAGGGTTACGTTCCTCGCCGTGCCCCCGCACGTCCCCCAATCGGCGATCGAACGGAGTACCCGGCATGCCCAAGCTGTTCAGAAGGTGTCGGTGGAATTCGGCCACCTTCATAGCCACCCTCGCGGCAGCCCTCGCACTGGTGACGGGTGCGAGCGTGGCGCTGGCCAACAGCGCGACCGGCAGCTCGCAGGCAGCCGACTCGGCTTCCGCCAACGCCGTTTCGGCGAGCACAACGACCTCGGGCATCGCACCGGCCATGTCCTGCTCCGGAATCGCCCAACTCGACCTGGCCGCCGCCGTCCCCGGCGTTCCCTTCGAGATCACCTCGGCCACCGAGCTCGCCGCGAGCGCCAACACCCTTGGCAACTGGGCCGCTTGTGACGTCAAGGGCGTCATCGCCCCGCAGCTCCACTTCGAGATCAAGCTGCCCGAGACCGGCTGGCAGGCCAACTACCTCCAGGTCGGCTGCGGCGGCCTGTGCGGCAACACCAACGTGACCAACGCGCCCGCCTCGACCGGCTGCGTCCCGCTGACCACCGGCGCCTTCGCCGTGGCCTCCAGCGACGAGGGCCACTACCAGGGCGGCGGCCTCTTCTCCACCGACCCGACCCTGAGCGCCGACTTCGGCTACAAGTCCGACCACGAACTGGTCCAGGCGTCCAAGGCCGTCATCGAGAAGTACTACGGCCAGGCGGCCACCCACTCCTACTTCGACGGCTGCTCCCAGGGCGGCCACCAGGCCCTGACCGAGGCTCAGCGCTACCCGACCGACTTCGACGGCATCATCGCCGGCGCCCCGGCCAACAACTTCACCGCGCTGAACACCTTCTCGCATGCCTGGACCGCCCAGTCCGTGTACCTGAACGGCGGCCCGGCCACCCTCACCAACGCCGACCTCGCCGACCTCCACAAGGCCGTGCTCAAGGGGTGCGGCGCCCCTGCCGACGGCATCATCGCCGACCCGCTGAGCTGCACCTGGGACCCCGGCACCATCCAGTGCGAGACCGGGCAGACCTCGACGTCCGACGCCTACTGCCTGACCGCCGACCAGGTCACCACCCTGCGCCGCATCTACGCCGGACCCACCGACGAGCACGGCCAACTCCTCTACCCGGGCTACCAGTTGCGCGGCTCCGAGCTGAACTGGGCCGGCATCATCACCCCGGCCACCGCCACCGGCTCCAGCGGCGACATCAGCTTCGTCCGCGAGACCCTGCGCTACCAGATCTTCGACAGCCCCCAACCCACCCTGACGTACAAGGACATCAAGTTCACGGCCGCCTACTACAAGAAGGTCATGCGGCCCGACGAGGGCATGTACGACGCCACCGACCCCGACCTCACCGCGTTCAAGAAGGCCGGCGGCAAGCTCATCCTCTGGCATGGCCTGGGCGACCAGCACATCCCGGCCGTGGGAACGATGGCCTACTACAAGGCGGTTGAGAAGGTCATGGGCGGCGAGGCGGCCACCAAGACCTTCGCCCGGCTCTTCCTGCTCCCCGGCGTCGCGCACTGCGGCGGCGGCCAGGGCCCGGACACCTTCGACGCGCTGACCGCGATCACCGACTGGGTAACCAAGGGCACGGCCCCGGACAGCCTGACGACCAAGTCGGTCGACAGCGGCGGCACCACCACCGCGACCCGCCCGGTCTACCCCTTCCCGTACTACGCCAAGAACACCACCGGCGGCTCGGCCACCGACGCGAGCAGCTACACCCCCGTCAAGTCCACCGCCGAGGCCGGCCTCAAGCTGAACTGGCTCGGTTCCTTCCGCTCCGGCTACGAGACGGTCGGCAACTGGGTGGGCCGCCAGTGGGTCGTCACCAAGGGCAAGAACTGAACCGCCCCAGGCAGTCCGCTGATTGACCTCGCGGTCCCCGGCTCTACGCCGGGGGCCGCGTCGTCGTGACGACCCCGCCGGTCACCGTCGTCGCCACCCGGCGCAGCGCCTCGGTCTCCGGCGGGCCGTTGTCCTGACCGGCGGCCAGGAGGTGCCCCGCTCCGATCAGCGTGCGCGCGAGGGTGTCGATGTCGGCGTCCGGTGCGATACGGCCGAGGTCGCGTTCCGCCGAGAGGTACGACGCGAACATCGCGGTGCCTTCCGTCAGCAGCGGGATGCCGGTCGGCGTGGTGCGGCGCAGCCGGGTGCGCAGGGCGTCCCGGGAGATGACCAGGCCGACGATCGCCACCGCGACCGAACCGAACAGGTCCGACAGCGCGCCGGTGAGGTTGTCGGCGACGGTGCCGGTCCCGGCGGCCTCGCGCAGGGCGGTGGACTGGGCGTCGAGCCGGCCGATGCGGTCCAGGACCAGCTCGGCCAGGAAGGCGTCGAAGTCGGCGAAGTGGCGGTGCAGAACGCCCTTGGCGCAGCCCGCCTCCGTGGTCACCGCCCGACTGGTCAGCGCGTTCGGCCCGTCCCGGAGCAGGATCCGCTCGGCGGCGTCGAACAACTGCTCACGCGGATCACGCAGGGCCACCCCTGTCGGCATACCGGTGCGACCTTCCTTCTTCCTTCCGCGCCCTGCCCCGCCCGGGCAGGTGGGCGCGCGCCCCACCGTAGACGAGTGGGCGAGTGCCCACTATGGTGGGCGCATGCCCACTCCCACCCCTGAACAGCGGCTCAGCGTGCAGGACTCGCATCGGGCCCGGCAGATCGCGGAGTCGTTCGGCACCGACGCCGAACGCTACGAGCGTGCCCGGCCCCGCTATCCCGACGCCCTGATCGACCGGATCGTCGACGAAAGCCCCGGACCCGACGTCCTCGACGCCGGCTGCGGAACAGGCATCGCGGCACGGCAGTTCCAGCAGGCGGGCTGCCGGGTGCTCGGCGTCGAACCCGACGCACGGATGGCCGAGGTGGCGCGACGGCTCGGCGTCGACGTCGAGGTGTCGACCCTGGAGACCTGGGACCCGGCCGGGCGGGCGTTCGACGCGGTGGTCGCCGCCCAGGCCTGGCACTGGATCGACCCGGTCGCGGGCGCCGCCAAGGCCGCACAGGTACTGCGCCCCGGTGGACGACTGGCCGCGTTCTGGCACGTCCTCCAACTCCCGCCCGACATCGCGGAAGTCTTCACCGAGGTCTTCGCCCGAGTGGTGCCCGAGATACCGGTCAACCTCGGGAGCCTGACCGGGCCGCCCGAGAGCACCTACGCGGCGATGCTCACCAAGACCGCCGACGGGTTCCGTACGGCAGGCGGGTTCGGCGACGCGGAGGAGTGGCGGTTCGACTGGGAGCGGACCTACACCCGGGACGCGTGGCTGGACCAACTGCCCACGATCGGCCTGCTGACCCGGCTCCCGCGGGAGAAACTGGAGCCACTTCTGGAGGGCGTCGGCGCGGCCGTGGACGAGGCGGGCGGCAGCTTCACGATGCGCTATGCCACAGTGGCGGCCACCGCTGCACGGACCGGGTGACGGCGGTCGGCCTCAGTCACATCCGCCCCGGAACCCGCTCCAACGTACCGGCCACATCCACCCGCGCCGCGATCTCGACCAGCGCCTGCCCCGTCACGGAGATCGGCTCACGGCGCGGCAGCAGCAGGCCGATGCGTTCCGTGCGGACGGGGTTCACCAGTGGCACCGCCCGCATGCCGGCGGGTACGCCGAAGACATGCAGCCAGGCGTGGGGGACGACGCTCGCCCAGCGGCCCGTTCTCACATGCGCGAACAACGACGCGATGGAGTCGGTCTCGACGCGCGGCCGCGCGGGGGTGCCCACCTCCTCGAAGACGGCGTCCAGTACGCGGCGGCCCTGCATCATCGGATGCAGCAGACACAGGGGTTGCTGGGCGGCCTCCGCCCAGGACGCCTCGGCCGGCTGCCCGGCGTCGGGCGGTGTCCGCGTCAGCAGGACGTACCGCTCCCGGTAGAGGGCGATGAACCGGAACCGGCGGGCGGCGGAGGCGCTGAAGTAGGTGATCGCCGCGTCGAGTTCGTACGCCTTGAGTTTCTCGACGATGTCCTCCGTCCGCAGATCGGCGAGCACCTGCACGGTCGCGAGGGGGTTCTCCGTGCAGAACGGTTCGGTCAGCAGGGACACCGCCGTCGAGGCGGTCGGCACGGATCCGATGCGCAGCCGGCCGCTCAACCCGCCGCGCAGCGCCCGCACTTCCTCCGTCATCGCGTCCCGGTCGGCGAGAATGCGCTGCGCCCATACGACGATGCGCTCGCCCTCCGGTGTGAGCCCCTCGAACCTGCGGCCCCGCCGCACCAGGGGCACGTCCAGCTCCTCCTCCAGCTTGCGGATGGCCTCGGAGAGCGCGGGCTGTGAGACATAGCACTCCTGCGCCGCGCGGGCGAAGTGGCGTACGCGCGCAAGGGTGACGAGGTATTCGAGTTGGCGAAGCAGCACGCCACAGGTCTACCTCGCGTCGGCGCCATCGCCCGTACGACCCGCTGATAGATGCCGCCTATCACGTGATCACATCTGTGTGTTTGACCGTGATCACCCGGCGAAGGAGAGTGCGGAGGGCGGGGCATCGGCCCGCGCGCGATCGATGAGCGGACGAGAGGCACGGCGGTTGTGATGGGCGGCGGCATCGAGGATCCGGGCGAGGAAAACCTGTCCGTCACAGCTCCCAAGACCTGGGCGACCGGAGCACCGGCCGTCGCCCACGCCCTGCAATATGCCCTCGGGCAGACCACCGTGCGCCGCACCGCCCTGACCCTGCTCAACATCAACCAGACCAAGGGCTTCGACTGCCCGGGCTGTGCCTGGCCGGAGCCCGCGCCGGGCAAGCGGCACAAGAACGAGTACTGCGAGAACGGCGCCAAGCACATCGCCGACGAGGCCACCTCGCGCCGGATCACCGCCGACTTCTTCCGGCAGCACACCATCGCGGAACTGGGCGCCGCCTCGGACTACTGGCTCAACCAGCAGGGCCGGCTCACCGAACCCATGGTCAAGCGCCCCGGCGCCGACCACTACGAGCCGATCGGCTGGGACGAGGCCCTCGGACTGCTCGCCGCCGAACTCCGCGCCCTGGACAGCCCCGACGAGGCCCTCTTCTACACCTCGGGCCGGCTCGCCAACGAACCCGCCTTCCTGCTCCAGTTGTTCGCCCGCGCCTACGGCACCAACAACCTGCCCGACTGCTCCAACATGTGCCACGAGTCGAGCGGTTCGGCCCTGAACGAGACCCTCGGCATCGGCAAGGGCAGCGTCAGCCTGGACGACATCTACGACGCCGACCTGGTGTTCGTCGTAGGACAGAACCCGGGCACCAACCACCCGCGCATGCTGTCCGCCCTGGAGGAGACCAAGCTGCGCGGCGGGAAGGTCGTGGCCGTCAACCCGCTGCCCGAGGCCGGGCTGTTGAGGTTCAAGCACCCGCAGAAAGCACGCGGAGTGATCGGACGGGGCACGGCCATCGCGGACCAGTTCCTGCAGATCCGGCCCGGCGGCGACCTCGCCCTGTTCCAGGCGCTCAACCTGCTGCTGCTCGAAGCCGAGGACGAACGCCCCGGCACGGTCCTGGACCGGGAGTTCATCGCCGCGCACACCAACGGCTTCGACGACTTCGCCGCACAAGCCCGCAAGACCGACTGGGCCGACGTACTCGACGCGACCGGGCTGAGCCGCGAGGAGATCGAGGAGGTCCACGCGCGGGTGCTCGGCAGCAAGAAGATCATCGTGTGCTGGGCGATGGGACTGACCCAGCACAAGCACGGCGTGCCGACCATCCGTGAGGTGGTCAACTTCCTTCTGCTGCGCGGCAACATCGGCCGCCCGGGGGCCGGGGTGTGCCCGGTGCGCGGGCACAGCAACGTGCAGGGCGACCGCACGATGGGCATCTGGGAGCGGGTGCCGCAGGCCTTCCTGGACGCGCTGGAAGGGGAGTTCGGCTTCACCCCGCCCACGCGGCACGGCCTGGACTCGGTCGACTCCATCCGGGCCATGCGGGACGGCCGCGCGAAGCTCTTCCTCGGAGTCGCCGGCAACTTCGTCCGTGCCACCCCCGACAGCGACGCCACCGAACGGGCCATGCGCACCTGCCGGTTGACCGCGCACATCTCCACCAAGCTCAACCGCTCCCACGCGGTGTGCGGCGAAACCGCCCTGATCCTGCCGACGTTGGGCCGCAGCGACCGCGATGTCCAGGCGGGCGGCGAGCAGTTCATGACGGTCGAGGACTCGATGAGCGAGGTGCACACCACCCGGGGCCGACTCGCCCCCGCCTCCGACCGGCTGCTCAGCGAGGTCTCCATCATCACCCGCCTCGCCCCCGCCTCCGACCGGCTGCTCAGCGAGGTCTCCATCATCACCCGCCTCGCCCGGCTGGTCCTCGGCGACCAACCCGCCATCCCCTGGGCGGAGTTCGAGGCCGACTACGACACCGTCCGCGACCGGATCGCCCGCGTGGTGCCCGGCTTCGACGACTTCAACACCCGCGTACGGCAGCCCGGAGGCTTCCGGCTGCCCAACCCGGTCAACCGGATGACCTTCAACACCCCCAGCGGCAAAGCCGTGTTCACCCGCAACGACTTCACCATGCTCCGGGCACCGAAGGGCCACCTGATCCTGCAGACCCTGCGCTCCCACGACCAGTGGAACACCATCCCCTACGCGATGGACGACCGCTACCGGGGCATCAAGGGCGGCCGCCGCGTCGTCCTCGTCCACCCCTCGGACCTCAGGGAGTTGGGCCTCGCCGACCACGACCTGGTCGACCTGGTCAGCGTCTGGCAGGACGGCGTGGAACGCCGCGCCGAGGCCTTCCGGGTCGTCGCCTACTCCACCCCACCGGGCTCCGCGGCCGCCTACTACCCGGAGACCAACGTCCTCGTCCCGCTCGACAGCGTCGCCGACATCAGCAACACCCCCACCTCCAAGAGCGTCGTGGTCCGGCTGGAGCGGGTCTCCGAGGTGGCGCCAGTACCGGCGGGGTGACCGTCCGGGGGCCCGTACCTCCGCGTCCGCGACGGACACGAGCCCCCCCGCCCGAGCGCCCTCGCGGCCGTGCGGACGGCGGTCACTTGGGGCGTCGCCGAGGGCGGGCCCTCCTTCGGGCTCGTTCCAAAAGCCGTATCCGGAGGACCGGCGCCAGTGTGAGGCGCGCACGTCGGTGATCACGTGAATCCCGCGGTGATCTCGCGGAACGAACGCGCGCCCCCTGGATTAGGGTGCGGACATGCGAGGTTTCGGCAGAAGTACGGCAGTCGGATGCGGGGAACGATGATGGGCGGGTCGCGGCGGGTGACGCTGAACGATGTCGCCGCGGCGAGCGGGGTGTCGCGGGCCACCGTGAGTTTCGTCCTGAACGACGATCCGAACCAGACGATCTCGGCGGCGACGCGCGAGCGGGTCAAGGGCGCGGCCCGTGACCTCGGCTACGTCCCGCACGGGATCGCACGAGCCTTGCGGGAAGGCTCCTCGCGGATCGTCGTACTGAACATCGACTGGGGTCTTGAGGGCAACTACTCGCGCAGCTACGTCCGCGGCCTGGACGACGAACTCGCCGCCCACGACCATGTGTTGCTCGTGCGGCACGGCCACTCGGCGCCGCAGTCGACCCAGCAGATCCTGGACACCATCGCGCCCCGCGCCGTACTCCGCTTCGCCGAGCCCTACTTGAGCGGCTACGAACCCGACGAGGAGGACTGGAGGAGCGGCTTCGCCGCCCACGCAGCCCTGCAGATCGGGTATTTGGCGGACCGGGGCCACAGCCACATGGGGATGGCCCTGCACAGCCACGACTATCCGCTGACCGAACTGCGCCTGCGCTTCGCCCGCGCGACCACGGACCGGCTGGGGCTCCCGCCGTTGACGCCCTTCGTCGTGCCGCGGCTGAGGGAAGCCGGAACGGAGGCCGTCAGGGCGTTCCGCGCCGCGCACCCGGAGGTGACGGCGGTCGCCGCCTTCGACGACGACACCGCCCTGCGCACCCTGACCGCCCTGCTCGACCTCGGTCTGGGCGTCCCCTCCGACATGGCCGTCATCGGCTACGACGACACCGAGTACGGCGCCCTGGTCACCCCCGCGCTCACCACCGTCCGTATCGACGCCGAGGCCCACGGCCGCATCGCCGCTCGCGTCGCACTCGGCCTCGACCCGGGCGGCATCACCGGGGCGCCGGGGCGGGTCATCGAACGCGGGTCGGCCTGAGCCGCGCGACTGCAAGTGAGGCGACCCGGAGGGCATCCATACGTTTCGGTACTCGGCGGGTAGCGGGTCCGCGCCGTCGGGCCAACTCTCCGGCATCATCGACTCGTTCCGCGTCCACGCCACCCAGGAGCCGTCCATGTCCCGTTCCGAAGCACGCGTCGCCACCGACCGCCCGCAGCGCTACGCCAAGCAGCTCGCCTCGCACCTGGGCCGCCGCAGCGAGACCAGTTGGGACGAGGAGACCGGCGAGGGCCGTCTCGTCTTCCAGGACGGCACAGGAACGCTGACCGCCACCGAGGGGGCGCTGCTGCTCGCGGTGGAGGCGGAGCCCGAGTTCCTCGGCCGGCTGGAGGACGTGGTGGGCCGGCATCTGGTCCGCTTCGGCACCAAGGACGAACTCGTCGTCGAGTGGCGCCGCGACACCGGCGAACCCGGCACCAGCCAGCGCAGCACGGGCGAGACCGGCTGAACGCCCTCCGTCAGGACACGCAGCCCACGTGCGCCAGCGCCTGCTTGAGCAACACCCCGTGCCCGCCCGGCATCTCGCTCCGCAGCGCCTCCGAGGCGGCCTCCTCCGGACTGAACCAGACCAGGTCGAGGGCGTCCTGCCGGGGCCGGCAGTCACCGGTGACCGGGACGACGTAGGCGAGCGACACCGCGTGCTGCCGGGGGTCGTGGTACGGGGTGACACCGTGCGTCGGGAAGTACTCGGCGACCGTGAACGGCTGCAGCGAGGTCGGGATGCGGGGCAGCGCGACCGGGCCGAGGTCCTTCTCCAGATGGCGCAGCAGGGCGTCACGGACCCGCTCGTGGTGCAGTACGCGCCCGGAGACGAGGGTGCGGCTGACGGTGCCGTCCGGGCCGATGCGCAGCAGCAGTCCGATGCTGGTCACCTCACCGCTGTCGTCGACGCGGACGGGAACCGCCTCGACGTAGAGGATCGGCATGCGCGCGCGTGCCTGTTCGAGGTCGTCGGCGGACAGCCAACCGGGCGTGGTGTCGGTCATGTCAGACATTGCTTGATCATACTTTCAGTGTCCGTCGGATAGCCGGTAGACCCGGCGGGCATTGTCCGCTCCCGCCCAGCGCGCCAGTCGCAGCGCGTCGGGCAGGCCCAGTTCGTCGGCGTCCACCCGGTCCTGGAGCAGATCCCCCAGGCCCCGGCGGAACGCCAGCGCGCCGAGCCCGTAGAACTCGGCGAGACCATAGGCGTCGGAGCTGTACAGCAGTTTGCGGAAGGGTGTGATCTCCAGCGCCTCTGCCAGTACCGCCCGAGCCCGGACCGGACCTACATGATGCAGGGTGAGCCCCACATCCAGGTACACCCGCTCGAAGACGGCGGCCAGGTAGCCGGCCTGACGCTGATAGGGCCAGCAGTGCAGCAGCAGCACCGGGATCGTGCCGGAGATCAGGTGCAGCCAGTCCGTGAGCAGGGCGGGATCGGTGCGGTGCAGGCGGAGGTCGTTGTCGCCGAAGCCCGTGTGCAGTTGGAGGGGGAGACCCAGGTCGACCGCCGTCCACAGCAACTCCCGTACCAGCACCGGGTCTTCGAGCCGCCCACCGCGAGCCAGCCAGGACCGGGCGGCCCGCGTCACCTCCGCCGCCGAGGGCCTGGTCGGGTCGAGGGCGAACCCGGTCCGGTAGGCGGCCACCGATTTCACCCCCACCACCCCCGGCCGCCGCACCGCGTCCAGCGCGGCGGCCCGGAACGCGTCGGCGTACCCGTCCGCCTCGACGCCCCGCGCGGCCACGGACTCCGCGACGGTCTCAAGTCGTACGACCTCATGGGCGACCGCGCCGACCGCGTGGGCGAGTTGGGCGGGCGGGGTGACGGAGTCCGGGGCGAACCCCGTGTCGACGCAGAACACACCGGTCCGCGCGGCGGCCAGGAAACGCCGGTTCACCTCCTCCGGCCCCAACTCGGCGCGCCGGGCGAGGTAGTCGTCGGCGGGCGCGTGCCGCTCCAGGTCCAACAGGGGTGCGCAGTACCGGCGCACGGCGATGCCGACCGGGCTGTCGAACGGTGAGATGCCGCTGCCGGGCCAGACGTCCCCCTCGGTGAGCAGCGACTCGAAGGCGGTCCGGTCGAGGTCGCCGGTGACGACTCCGTGGCAGTGGTGGTCCACCAACGGCAGTGCGGCGAGCGTCTCGTGGACCGGTCCGGCGCCCACCGTCAGTACCTCCAGCGGTACGCCGCCGCCACCTGCTCGTCGTCCAGCCCGTCCACGGCCGCGATCTCGCCCTCCCGTACGGCGATGACGGCGTCGGTGAGTACCGGCCCCAGCGCGGCCCGCAGCCGCTCGTCCCCGCGGAACTCCGCGACGGACTCGGCCAGGGAGGTCGGCAGCCGTCGTACGCCACGGGCTTTCGCCTCGGGGGCGCCGAGGTGCGCGGGGTCTCCGGTGGTCTCTTCGGGCAGGGCAGCGGACGTGGTGAGGCCGTCGAGGCCGGCGGCGATCAGACAGCCGAGGGCGAGATACGGGTTGGCGGCCAGGTCGACCGGCTTCACCTCCAGGTTCGCCGCCTGGGCGCGCTGCCCCGCCGTACCGGTGACCACGCGCACCGCGGCCTCGCGGGTCTCGCGGCCCCAGGCGGTGAACACCCCTGCCCACTGGGAGGGTTGGAGACGGAAGTAGCTGGCCGGGCTCGGTGCGGTGATCGCGGTGAGGGCCGGGAGGTGGGCGAGGACTCCGGCGGCGAAGGACTCGGCGTCGACCGTCATGCCGTGGCGGCGCTCGCCCCCGGTGTGCAGATTCGTACCGTCGCGCCAGGCCGAGAGGTGGACGTGCCCGCCGTTGCCGACTCCCTGCGCGAAGACGGCCGGGGCGAACGAGGCCCGCAGGCCGTGCCGCCCGGACACCGCGCGGACGGTCTGTCGTACGAGGACACTGCGGTCGGCCGCCGCCACCGGGTCGAGCGCGCCCACCGACAACTCGAACTGCCCGGCCGCGTATTCGGGATGGAACTGGTCGACGTCCACGCCCTGTGCCGCCAGGGCGGACAGGAGGTCGGCGCCGTAGTCGCTCAACTCGACCTGGCGGGTGGCGCCGTAGGCCGGACCCGAGGTGGCCGGGACGAACACGCCGGCAGGCGCCGAGTCCAGGCCGAGCGCCCACTCGATCTCGATGCCCGCCCGGAAGCTGAGCCCGTGCCGCTCTTCCGCGTCCATGACGACGTGGCGCAGGAAGGTGCGGCTGCAGCCGGGGTGCCGCTCGCCCTCCTGGGTGATCCGGTCGACCGGCGCCCAGGCCCAGCCGGGCTGCCCGGCGAGCACGGCGAGGTGGTCGAGGTCGGGGTACAGGCGCAGATCGCCGTCCGGTGAGCCGAGGACGTCGGTGGTGACGATGGAGTCGTTGGCAAGGAAGGTGTCGAAGACCGGGGACATGCCGACGCCCCAGGCGCTGGCCGCCGCGAGTCTCGCGGTCGGGACCGTCTTCACCCGGCCCACGCCCGCGGTGTCGACGTAGGCCAGGACGATCCCGTGCACACCCCGTCCGGTCAGCTCCGCGGCCAGCGCGGTGGCGCGCTCGACCTCGCCGGGACGGCCGCCGGGCAGCGGGTCGGCAAGGGTGGTCATACGTCCTCCACGGTCGCGTCCTGGGCGGTCGGTGTCGCCGTCAGGGTTTCACGGCGACCGCTCCGAACTGCGGTACCGCGGACGGGGAGTCGGAGTCCGGGCGCCACTGGGAGCACGGCACCAGGCCGGGGTCCAGGAGGTCGAGGCCCTCGAAGAAGGCGGCGACGTCCGCGCGGCTGCGGGCGGTAATCGGGGGAGTGGCGTTCTCGTTCCAGAACTCCATGGCCGGGACGTTGCCCTCGCCGCCGAGGTCGGCGTCGAAGGTGGGATGGGTGAGGACCAGGAAACTGCCCGAGGGGACCGAGGCCATGACGCTGCGTACCGCATCCCGGGCTTCCTCGGTGTCCAGGATGAAGTTGAGGATGCCGAGCATCATCACCGCGACGGGACGGTCGAAGTCGAGGGTGTCCGTCGCCCGTTGGACGATCGACGCCGGGTCGTGAACGTCCGCGTCGATGTAGTCGGTGACGCCCTCGGGGGTGCTGGTCAGCAGGGTGCGGGCGTGGATCAGCACCAGCGGGTCGTTGTCGACGTACACGATCCGCGCGTCGGGTGCGACGCGCTGGGCGATCTCGTGCGTGTTGTCGACGGTCGGCAGTCCGGTGCCGATGTCGAGGAACTGCCGTACCCCGCGCTCGCCGGCGAGGTACCGGACCGCGCGGCCGAGGAAGTCCCGGTCGGCGCGCGCCACTTCACGGATCACCGGGAACATTCCGGCGACGTGCTCGGCGACTCGCTGGTCGATCTCGTAGTTGTCCTTGCCGCCGATCCAGTAGTTCCAGACGCGCGCGTTGTGCGCCACTCCGGTGTTGAGCCGGGTCGGTCCCTCTGCCGGGGTGTCGCTGTCACTCACGTCCTGGCTCCTTCTCGCCCGCGTTGCCGTCCCCGCCATTGTGCCGTGAGGTGATCACCGGGCCCAAGCGTTCGCGAGGATCGGGCCGAATCTTCTTCCGGTCCACCTTCGGGGAGGGCGAACCGTCAGTCCTGGTTGCCGGGTTGGGCGGGAGGTGTCTTCCCCGCCAGTACGTCCTTCAGGTGCGTGGTGCCCTGCCGGACGGCCAGTTGGGTGGTGTCGGACTCGGTGCCGGCGAGACCGCCGGACGTGACGGTGATCGCGTCGGTGCCGACCCGGACCACGGCCAACTCCAGGGTGAGCGTGGTCGGTTCGGTGCCGCCGGTGCCGGTGACGGTCACCTGGAGACCCTGGCGGGCGTCGCCCACGGAGGGCACCGGGTTCTCGATCACCTGGACCGTGCGATGCCCGCCCTTGGAGTCGGTCGCGGTGAACTGGTCGCACTTCACCGGCAGGGTCTTCAGCCAGTTCAGGGAGGCACCGAGCCGGGCCCGGTCGTAGGCGGCGACCTGGTAGAGCAATCGGGACTCGCTCTGCTCGAACCCGGTCAGCGCGGACGCGCCGGACGGCTTGCCGAGGAGATCGTCGTCGTAGAGCGCGTCGAGCAGTCTCTGGCAGTCGGCGGCGTTCGCCTTCGCGGTGAGCAGGGCGGCGACGTCGACCTTGCCGATGGACAGTCGGTCGCCCCAGTCGGCGGCACTCTTCACCTGGTTCCAGTTGTCCTCCAGATCGGCCTCGGTGATCAGCGCGGCCTTGGCTCCCGCCTCGGTGAGGGCGGGGGCGGCCGACCTGTGGGGCGAGGCGAGCGGGGAGTCGGCGGCGAGCGGGGAGGCGACGACGTCCGAGGCGCTGTCACCGCCCGCACGACCGCCGTCGCCGGAGCAGGCCGCGCAGGTCAGCAGCGTGCCCGTGGCCAGGGCGGAGGCGAGGCTTCGGGCGGGGCGGGAGGACAGGCGTCGGTGCATGGCGGAGCCTCCAGGGGAGCGGCGGGTCCCCTCAGCGCACCACCGGGCAGCCCGGCCCTCCAGCGCAGGGGGCCGTTCGGGTGAGTCACGGTGGGTCGGGGCGTCCGGTCGTCCGGCGGGTTTGAGTGCCGGTGTGGCAGATGTGGACGGTGCTCGTGGTGCCTGTGTGGCGGGCCGGGTTCATGCTCCGCGCGGCGAGCCGGTTCGGAAAGTCCGGCGTTCAGTTGGTCCGCTGTGGGCCCACCGGCTGGGGGCGAGCTCATGTGGGGGCATGGTGGGTCAGGGCGTCCCGTCGTCCGGCGGCCCGGAGTGCCGGTGCGGCAGGTGTGGACGGTGTTCGTGCGGCGCGCGGTGTTCGTGCTCCGTCCGCCGCGCCCGTTCGGCTTCGGTGAGCCCGGCCTCCAGTACCCGCACCCTGCGCCCGCCGCACTCGGGGCAGATCGCGTCGGCCAGGGGTGACCTCAGAGCCCTCCCCTCCTCGTCGACGTACTCCTGTGTGGTCAGTCCGAAGGCGTCGGTCGGGTTGGTGAAGAACATGACCTGGAAGGTGGCCTCCCAGGAGTGGCCGCAGTCACCGCAGGTGAACGTGAAGGTCTCCGGTACGGATCGGGGTTCCGCGCTCATGGCGGGTCCTCCGTCGAGTGGGCGGGCGGGGAAGCGGGGTCCCCAGCGGACAACACCGCACGTCCTACGGCAACTCGAACGCCCCGCCCGGCATGCCCGCGCCCCTGCCTGCCCCGAGACTGAACCCAGGCCCGCCACCGTGACGCGAAGGAGTGACCATGCTGCCCGGATTCCTCACCAGGGCGGTCGAGTTGCTGCTCGGCAAGGAGGGCCGCTCGCTGCACCTGAAGGCGGCGGGCGCGGCGACGGCGGTCCTCGGTGTGGTGATGCTCGTCGGCTCCTGGGCGGTGGTCGCCGCCGAACACGGAGCACACGGCGCCAACTTGACGACGTACCCGAGGGCTCTGTGGTGGTCGATCGAGACGGCGACCACCGTCGGCTACGGCGACTTCTACCCGGTGACCCTGTGGGGCCGTGTCGTCGGCTCGGGCGTGATGGTCGTCGGCATCACCACCTACGGGCTGGTCACGGCGGCCCTGGCCACCTGGTTCGTCGGCCGGGAACAGCG
This sequence comes from Streptomyces sp. NPDC005492, assembly GCF_040605995.1. Taxonomy (NCBI): domain Bacteria; kingdom Bacillati; phylum Actinomycetota; class Actinomycetes; order Kitasatosporales; family Streptomycetaceae; genus Streptomyces; species Streptomyces sp. NPDC005492. The sequence goes on along the minus strand of NZ_JBEXDX010000022.1, from coordinate 23,471 downwards.
CCGTCGGCATCATCTCGCGCACGGAGCAGAGGAGTTGGGGGAGGAGGCCGCCCACGCCCTGCACGAGCGCTTCGACCGGCTGGAGCGGTTGCTGGCCGGGCGGAACGAGAACCCCTGACGGCTCAGCCGAGGGCGCCGAAGGCCTCGTCCAGCAGGTCGGTGAGGTCGAGCCGGCCCTCGGCGGCGGTCCAGTGGTCGAGGGCGACGTTCAGACAGTCCAGGGCGGCCGCCGCCCGCACCGAATGGACGAGTGCCGTGGCGTCCGAGGACCCGTCGCGCTCGGCGAGCGCCCGGGCCAGGGCCGGCCGCCAGCCCAACTGCTTCTCCAACTGCCGTGCGCACAGGGCCGGTGTGTCCAGCACGAGACGGGTCATCGCCAGGGAGCTGACGGGGTCCTCGCGGTAGCGCTCCAGCACGGTGTCCAGCGCGCGGCGCAGCGCCGTCCAGTCGTCCTCGGTGGCGGGGCGGGCGCGCAGCGCGTCGGCGACCTGCCGGCCATGGGCGTCGAAGGCGAGGAGGACCGCGTCCTCCTTGGTGCCGAAGTAGCGCAGGAACGTGCTCCGGGACACCCCGGCGGCCGCCGCCAGATCGTCGAGGGTCACCTTGTCGAAACCCTCGCGCCGGAACAACTCGAAGGCCACCTGGGCCAGTTCGGCCCGCACGGCGGCCCGTGCGATGTCTCTCGTGTTCGTCCGCGCTGTTCCACTCACCCTGTGATCCTACCTCTGGCCTGACCCTCACTTGCAGTCGTGATTCTCAGTGGCTAGCGTGACACTCAGTTTCACAAGAGATGTGCAGGCTCAAGAGAGGCAGGACACCCATGTCCCGGATTCGGACGCTCGGGCTCATCGGCACCGGCATGATCGGCAGCGCGGTGGCCCGCCTCGCGGTGGCCGGCGGCCTCGACGTCGTGCTGAGCAACTCGCGCGGCCCGGAGACCCTCGCCGACCTGGTCGCCGAACTCGGCGCCCACGCCCGCGCGGCCACCCCCGAGGAGGTCGCGCGCAACGCCGACCTGGTGGTGGCGACCATCCCGCTGAAGGCCTACGACCGGCTTCCGGCAGCCGCGCTCGCGGGCCGGACCGTGATCGACACGATGAACTACTACCCGGAGCGCGACGGCGTCTTCGCCGCGCTGGACACCGGCGAGGCGACCTCAAGCGTCCTGGTGCAGCGGCACCTGGCCGACTCCCGCGTGGTCAAGGCGTTCAACAACATCGACTTCCGCCGCCTGTTCACCAGCGCCCGACCGGCCGGCGCCGCCGACCGCAGCGCCCTGCCGATCGCCGGCGACGACGCGACCGCAAAGGCGGAGGTGGCCCAGCTCCTCGATGTCCTCGGCTACGACACGGTGGACATCGGCACCCTCGCCGACAGTTGGCGCAGCGAGCCCGGCACCCCGGTCTACGTCCACCCGTACATGGCGGCGCGGCCCGAGGGACTGAGCCAGGAGGAGGCGGGCCGCTGGTTCTTCGAGACGCCAGGCGTCCCGGTGCCCGCGAGCCGGGTGAAGGAGCTCACGGACAGCGCCGCCCGGGGGCCGGTGGGCGGCTCCCGGGCGGCGATCGTGGGGGACTGACTCCCTTAGGTGGCCAGCGGCAGCGCCGGGAAGGTGTACCCCTCCCACAGTTGCCGCGAGGCCTCCTCCGGGTAGGCCGTGACGGACGGTACCGCGTCGAGCACCTGCGCCGACCGGTGCTCGGTGTCGTACGCGGGCCAGCCGGGGTCGCCGGTGCGGGCGAACGCCGTCCAGGACGCGCGGAAACGGGACGACAGGGCGAGGGCCTCGGGGGAGGGCTCGACGTCGGCGAAGAGCAGATTGCCCAGGTCGGCGGTGAACGTGCCGAACAGCAGCGGGATGTCGAGGCCGTGGCAGGCACCCAGGACACCGCCCATTCCCGGGGCGGGCCAGGTGAGTTCGTAGACGTGCGCGCGTCCGCCGCCGGCGAGCTGTGCCTCGGCCAGGTGCAGCGAGGGCATGTTGAACAGCCAGTCGGTCTGGACGCGTTCGTACAGCTCGCCCGCCGAGGCGTCCGGGAAGGCGGCGCGGTAGGCCTGTTCGGCGTCCGGGCCCGGCCCGAACCGGCGCAGTGCTGTCGCCGCGTCCTCCTCGCCGAACTTGCCGAACCGCCCGGCGAGAACGACGAACAGGCGGTACTCCTCGCGGTTGTGACCGACGATCAGCTCCACGTCGCGGGCCGCGCCGGCCGCCAGCCCCTGCCAGGGTGTGGTGGGCAGCACCTCGCCGTCGACGACGGGTGAGAACGGGGTCAGCGTGTGCACCACCGATCCCCACCGGTCTTCGTACTGGGTCATCTTGGGCGCCAACGCCTCGCCCAGCGCGGGCAGTTCACGCGGGTCGACGGTCGCGAGGTCGGCGGCCGTGGGACGTAGTCCCGCCTCGGCGGCGATCGCGGCCGCGATGTCCCGGGCCAGCTCGTCGGAGAAGAAGGTGCCCGGCACGCTCTGCGCGACGGCCCGCCGGAACAGCCCGGCCGCGCTCGGCATGACCAGCAGCGAGGCCACCGACCCGGCACCGGCCGACTCCCCGAAGACCGTGACCTGTTCGGGGTCACCGCCGAACGCCGTGATGTTGTCCCGCACCCACTCCAGCGCAGCGACCTGGTCGAGGAGCCCGCGGTTGGCGGGCGCGCCGTCGATCCGGGCGAACCCCTCTATCCCCACACGGTAGTTGAGGGTCACGACCACGAGGTCGCCGTCCCGCGCGATGTGCTGCGCGTCGTAGCCGGGGCTGCCCGAGTGCCCCAACTTGTAGGCGCCGCCGTAGATGTACACCATGACCGGACGCCGGGCCGCCGAATCCGGCGCGGGCGTCCACACGTTGACGGTCAGCCAGTCGTCGCCCGTCGGCCCCTCCAGCACACCGGTACGGCCCTGGATCCCGGACTCCTGCGGGGGCGGCGGCCCGAAGTCGAAGGCGTCCCGTACGCCCTCCCAGCCGCGCACGGGGCGCGGTGCCTGGAACCGGGCCTCCCCGACGGGCGGTTCGGCGAACGGGATGCCGCGGAAGACGGCCAGCCCGCCCTCCAGCCGCCCGCGCACCGCACCGGCGCCGAAACGCACCACGGGCTCGGTGGAATCGGCCGCTGTGTCACGGGAGTTGGGTGTCGTCATCGTTGACTCCTCGCTGTATGCCGGTGGAACGACAGGGTGCGCGGTCCGAGCTGCGGACGGCCGCCGCCCCGCGTGGTGCGGGACGGCGACCGTCGTGCGCTCGGTGATCAGAATGCCTTACGCCTTGGCCTCGGAGACCTCAGGGGTGGCGGCTGCTGCCTCGTCGGCCGGGGCCGCAACGGCCGTACGGCGCTTGGGGATCAGGGTGGCGAGGAAGAAGGCCAGCAGCGCGGCCCCGGCCCCGATCGCCATGACCACCTTGAAGCCGTTCTCCGAGGGGAGGGCGGTGCCGCCGAAGTCGGTGGTCATCTGGGCGAGGATCACACCGGCGATGGCGCTGGCGAAGCTGGTGCCCAGGGACCGCATCAGGGTGTTGAGGCTGTTCGCCGCGCCGGTCTGGGACGGGTCGACCGCGCCCATGATCAGGGCGGGCAGCGCGCCGTAGGTGAAGCCGACGCCTGCGCCGATGATGCAGGACACCAGGATGAGGTGCCAGACCTCGGACATCAGCAGGATGTTTAGGGAGTAGCCGCCGGCCACGATCAGCGCGCCGATCATCAGGGTGACCTTCGGGCCCTTGGCCCGGGTGACCTGCGCGGACACGGCGGACATGGCCATCATGACCAGGCCCTGCGGGGCGAGCACCAGGCCGACCGTCAGCATCGACTTGCCGAGGCCGTAGCCGGTCTGCTCGGGAAGCTGAAGGAGTTGGGGCAGGACCAGGGACATCGCGAACATCGAGAAGCCGAGGGCGATCGAGGCCAGGTTGGTGAACAGCACCTGCGGCTTGGCGGTCGTCCGCAGGTCGACCAGCGGCTGCGCGCTGCGCAGTTCGTACCAGCCCCAGGAGAGCAGGACCGCCACGGCGGCGATACCGAGGATCAGCGTGGTCGCGCTGGTCCAGCCCCAGTCGGAGCCCTTGGAGATCGCGAGCAGCAGGGAGACCAGTCCGGCGGAGAGACCGAGGGCGCCGACCAGGTCGAAGCGACCGCCGGTGCGCACCTTGGACTCGGGCACCAGCAGCAGGACCAGCAGGAAGGAGACGGCGCCGAGGACGGCGGAGGTCCAGAAGAGAATGTGCCAGTTGTAGTGGTCGGCGATGAAGGCGGCCGAGGGCAGCCCCAGGGCGCCGCCGACGCCGAGCGAGGCGCTCATCAGGGCGGTGGACCCGGCCAGCCGCTCGCTGGGCAGCACGTCACGCATGATGCTGATGCCGAGCGGAACGACGGCGGCGGCCAGGCCCTGCAAGGCGCGGCCGATGACCATCGGGACCAGTGAGTCGGCCAGCGCGCAGACGATCGAGCCGGACACCAGCAGGACGATGCTGGTCAGCAGCATCCGGCGCTTGCCGAACATGTCGCCGAGCCGGCCCACGACCGGGGTGGCCACGGCGGCGGCCAGCAGGGTGGCGGTGACCGCCCACGCGGTGTTCGACGCGGAGGCGTTCAGGTACTTCGGCAGCTCCGGGATGATCGGGATGACCAGGGTCTGCATCAGCGAGACGACGATTCCGGCGAAGGCCAGCACCGCGACCACGGCGTTCGACCTCGGCGGAGCGGAGGTACCCGCTTCGGCGGGTCGGGCAAGGGCGTCGGACATGGCTGGGCCTCCATCAGGAACGGACTGCGACGATCAGGGACAAGCCGATTTGCTTGACTCACGCAACGATAATGAAATTGATTGAGTTACGCAAGTGCATTCTGGGGGTGGCTCTGGGAGTGACTCCGGGGGTCGCTCTGGGGATCACTCTGGGTGTAGGAGAGGAGCGGCAGTTCGGTGACCACCTCGAAGCCGCCCTCGGGCCGGTGCCCGGCCTGGAGCCGGCCGCCCGCGGACAGGGCCCGCTCACGCATCCCGATGACGCCGTAGCCGCCGGTCGGCGCGGGGGAGGAGGGTGCCGCCGTAGCACCGTGATCGGTGACGGTGATGCCCAGCCGGTCGTGGGAGTAGCTCAGCCGCACCTCGGCCGAGCCGGTGCCCGCGTGCTTGGTCACATTGGTGAGCGCTTCCTGCACGATCCGGTACGCCGTGAGGTCGACGCCGGCGGAGAGCGGCTGCGGCCTGCCCTCGGTGCTGACGGTGACGGACAGCCCGGCGGGCTCGAACGAGGCGGCCAGATCTGTCAGTTGGGCCAGTCCGGGGGCCGGTCCCGACGGGGACTCCACGTCCTCGGCGTGGCGCAACAGGCCCACGGTGGCCTTGAGTTCGCGTACCGCCGACCTGGTGGTGCCGGCGAGTTCACCGGCGATCCGCTCGGCCTCCTCGGGCCGGGTGCGCAGCATCCGGACGACTGTGCCGGCCTGGAGGTTGGCCAGCACCAGATGGTGGGCCACGACGTCGTGCAGGTCGCGGGCGATCCGCATGCGCTCCTCGGTGACGCGGAGCCGCGCCTCCTGTTCCCGGGTCCGTTCGGCGTGTTCGGCGCGGGCCTGCACGGCTTCCAGACAGGCCGCGCGGAGCCGGGTCGTGGTGCCGAGGGAGGTGGGCAGCAGCAGCCAGAAGGCCGGGCCGACCAGCTTCAGCACCAGTGGTTCCCCGGTGGGGGCGACGAGCAGCGTGGTGGCGACCAGCAGGGCGATGCCGGCGAAGGTGAAGACGTTCGCCGTGGTCCGGTCGGAGCGCAGGGCCAGCGCGTGCAGCGCGACCATCAGCGGACCGATCAGCAGGGCCGTGAGGACGTAGCCGAGCCCGGCCACGGCCAGGGCGCAGCAGAGGGTCACGACCACGGTGGTGCGCGGGTGGGTGCGGCGCCACAGCAGGGCGGTGCAGCCGACGCCCGCAATCAGCACGCCGGGCCACCACGGGACGTCCAGGGCACGGCCCGGGAGCGTGAGGACGCTGCCGGGGAAGGAGCAGACGAAGAAGGTGGCGGCGACGACCAGGTCGACGGTACGGGGATGGCAGCGCAGCAGCCGCTGCAGGTCGTGGATCATGGCGTGGGGGTTCCTGTCCGAGAGGGCCGGCCGTCCGTCGGGGGCCGCGGCCGTCCACGGCACCCGACGCGCCCGCGGCTACTCGTCGAAGGTGACGACGACCTTCTCCGCCGCGCCCGGCGTCAGCGCGAGCTCGAAGGCGTCCTCGACCTCGGCGAAGGGCACACGGTGACTGATCAGCTTGGCGAACCGCTCGTGGTGCTCGACGATCTCCCGCGTGACCTCGAAGATCTCGGTGGGGTAGCCCTGTGAGGCGATCAGCGTCAGCTCGCTGCGCAGCATCCCGCCGAGGTCGATGTCGGCGCCCTTCTTCTGTACCGCGACCATGACCAGCTTGGCGCCCCACTTCGCGGAGTCGACCGTGGTGTTGACGACCGCGGCGACGCCGGCGGCGTCGAGGTAGATGTCGGTGCCGGGGCGGGGCTGGCCGAGCGCGTTGGCGGCCTGCCCGTGCAGCTCGGTCAGCCGGGCGGTGACGTCCTCCTCGGCGGAGTTGATCACGGCGTCCGCGCCGACGGCGAGCGCCGTCTCCAGGCGCGAGGGGATGACATCGGCGACGACCACGTGCTCGACCCCGCGCAGCTTCAGCCAGATCGCCGCGCCCAGACCGATCGGCCCGGCACCGAAGATGACGACCTTGTCGCCAGGCTTCGCCTCGGAGCGGTTGACGGCGTGCCGGGCCACGGCCATCGGCTCGTTGAGCGAGGCGACGTCGAAGGGCACGGTGTCGGGGAAGACGGTGACGCTCTTGCCGAGCTCGCAGTCCTCCAGGAGGAGGTACTCGCTCAGGGCGCCGTGCTTGCCTCCGCAGCCGATGATCCCGGAGGGGGAGCCCTGCGGGTTGACGACCACCCGGTCCCCGGCCTTCAGACCCTCGACCTCCGCGCCGACCTCGACGATCTCACCGGCCGGCTCGTGTCCGAGGGGGACCGGGGCCATGGCGCCGCCGGGTCCGAAGGGGCCGCCCCCGATGTGGAGGAAGAAGGTGTCGGTGCCGCAGATGCCGCAGGCGCGGATCTTCATCAGCGCGTCCTTGGGCCCGGGCACGGGCCGCTCGACGTCCACCACTTCGATCTTGTCGACGGCGCCGGTCTGCACGGACTTCATCGTGGCCATGTGGGGGCTCGCTTTCCATGTGCGTGAGGAGTGTCACCGGCCCCGACGGCGGACGGGGGGAGTGCTCCGGCCGCCGGGACCGGTGACGGCGCCGTACTCCGTCCCCACGGCCTACGGCGCTACGGGGACGCCTCCGCTCAGGCGACCCCAGCTCTTGACTTGCTTGAGTTAGGCAACCATAAATGCGTTACTTGAGTCAAGCAATCGTCTCCGACCTTGCTTAACTCAGGCAAGTAGCTGTTACCGTGGGCGTATGTCCACATCGCCACCCGCAGCAGCGCCCGTCCCGGCGGACGTCGCCGAGATCGAGCGGGTCCTCACCCGCATCGCCTACCTGGCCGGGCGGGCCCGGCAGCACGAGCGGCTGATGGCGATGGCCGGGCTGCCGCTGGACCGGGCCGCCGTGGCGATCCTCCGGTACATCGCGGAGAGCGAGCCGATGCGCCCCGGCGTACTGGCCGTACGGATGTCGGTCGAGGCCTCTCATGTCACCCGCCAGCTACGGCAGTTGGAGCAACTCGGCTATGTGATCCGGATCCCGGACCCCGACGACGGCCGCGCCCAGCGCATCCAGCTCACCGACGACGGACTGGCCGCCGTGAGCCGTATACGGGACGCGAGCCGGCGCGGCATGGAGATGGCACTGGCCCACTGGTCCTCCGAGGACCTGCGGCTTCTCGCCGGGCTCTTCCACCGACTGGTCGACGACTTCGTCACCCACGCCGAGTCCGCCGTGGACCTCGAAACCCCCGCCTGACCGCTCAGGGGTCCGGCCGCAGCCGACCGTGCTGCCACGCCCAGGCCGCGATCTCGACGCGGTTCCGTGCGGCCAGTTTGAGCTGGACGCTGGAGAGATGCGTCTTCACCGTGGACAGGGAGCCCGGCGTCGGTCGTCCAAGGCGCAAGTCCCTTGAAACACCGCCTCCTTCGGTGCGTGGGCGGGCAGGATCTGGCGGAAGATGCCCGTCGGCCGCATGAACCGGCGGCTGTTCGCAAGGCTCAAGTGCCTTGGTCCAACGCCGAGTTGCTCGCCGACCGGGTGATGCCCCTCAATGCATCGTCCAGGAAACGGATCAAGTCCGCGAAGACCTCCGCCCGGTTCGTCTCGTTGAACACCTCGTGCCGGGCGCCCGGATAGACCCGCTCGGTCAACTCGCCCCCGCTCAACCGCTCGACGCCGACACGGCTGCCGGTGAGCGGGACGAGCCGGTCGTCGGTGCCGTGGAGCCAGAGGAGGGGAAGGCCGCCGATGTCGCCGGACGCGGCGACCGTCTCCAGGGTGCGGGCGAAGGCCTCCAGCGTCGGCCGCTTCATCGGACCGTGCCAGACCAGTGGGTCCGCCGCGTACGCCGTACCGACGGCGGGGTCGCGGGACAGCGCGGCCGGGCTGATCGGCAGGTCGGGGATCTCGTCGAGGGCGAGCAGCCGGCCCGGCAGCTCCCAGGCGCCGATCACCGGCCCCGACAGGACCAGGGCGGCGAGTTCGTCGCCGTAGCGCTGCGCGAAGCGGGACGCGATCAGGCCGCCCATGGAGTGGCCGATCAGGACGAGGGGGACACCGGGGTGGGTGGCGCGGGCCAGGTCGGCGACGGTGTGCAGGTCCGTGACCACGTCCTCGAAGTCCTCGATCAGCACGCGCTCACCGGCCGATCTGCCGTGGCCCTGGTGGTCCGGGCCGAGGACGGCCGCGCCGTGCGCCGTCAGTATGGCGGCCAACTCGGCGTACCGGCCCAGATGTTCGCCGTATCCGTGCGCGACGAGGGCGAGGTACCGGGGGCGCTCGTGCGGCCACTCGTGTGCGGTGATCGTGTTCCTGGTGCCGGGCAGGACGTGCTCGCGGGTGTCGTCCACACCGGAAAACTAGCATCGCTCATCGGACATCCCGGTCCGCTGAGACAGTGCAGGGGCCACCTGGCGAGACGCTCCTTACGCGGCCAGATGTAAGGACATAGCATCGGTGCTCGCATGGACACGATGACTCTCTGGCACATATCCGGCTGGGAATTCGCCGCGCTCGCCGCCGCGGCCCTGCTCGTCGGCTTCTCCAAGACGGCCGTGAGCGGGGCCAACACGGTCAGCCTGGCGATCTTCGCGGCCGTCCTGCCCGCCCGCGCCTCCACCGGCGTGCTGCTCCCGATCCTGATCGTCGGCGATGTCCTCGCCGTCCTCACCTATCGCCGGCACGCCCACTGGCCCACGCTGTGGCGGCTGTTCCCGGCGGTCGCCGCGGGGGTCGTGATCGGGACCCTGTTCCTGGTGTGGGCCGACGACGCGGTCGTACGGACGTCGATCGGCGCGATCCTGCTGCTGATGGCCGGGGTCACGGTGTGGCGCCGCCGCAAGGCGGAGGCCGACGACGAGCCCGACGCCGTCGCCACCCGGTCCGGGCGGGCGAAGGCGCGCTCGTACGGCGTGCTCGGCGGCTTCACCACGATGGTCGCCAACGCCGGCGGCCCGGTGATGTCGATGTACCTGCTCTCCGCGGGCTTCCGGAAGCTCGGCTTCCTCGGCACGTCCGCGTTCTTCTTCCTGATCGTCAACGTGACCAAGGTGCCCTTCAGCGTGAGCCTCGGCCTGATCGACGGGCACTCGCTCCTGCTCGACGCGGCGCTCGCCGCGTTCGTCGTGCCCGGTGCGTTCATCGGCAAATGGGCCGTGAACCGAATCAACCAGCGGCTGTTTGAGCAACTCGTGATCGCGGCGACGATCGTGGGCGGACTCCAACTGCTCCTCCGCTGACCGTACGCTCACCCCATGCCCCCGCACATCCTGATCCTCGGCGGCACCACCGAGGCACGCGAACTGGCCGCCGAACTGGCGCTACGGCGACCCGAGGTGCGGGTGACCACCTCCCTCGCCGGGCGGGTGTCGCGGCCGGGCGCGTTGGCCGGGGACGTACGCATCGGCGGGTTCGGCGGGGCCGAGGGGCTGGCCGAGTGGCTCCGGGAGCACCACGTGGACGCCGTCGTCGACGCCACGCACCCCTTCGCCGAGTCGATCACCGCGAACGCGGCACGAGCCGCCGCGACGACTGGACTGCCCGCAGTCGTACTGCGCCGCCCCGGCTGGCGGCCGGGCCCCGGGGACGACTGGCGCCCGGTCGCCTCCCTGAGCGAAGCCGCCGACGCGCTCCCCGGACTCGGGCACCGGATCCTGCTCACCACCGGCCGCCTCGGCCTCGCCGCCTTCGCCCACCTCGACCGACTGCACTTCGTCGTACGGTCGGTGGAGCCGCCCGAGCCCCCGATGCCGCCGGACGCCGAACTGCTGCTGGCGCGCGGCCCGTTCACACTCACCGACGAGACGGCGCTCCTGCGCGAGCACCGGATCGACGTGATCGTGACGAAGGACAGCGGGGGAGCGGCGACCGCCGCCAAACTCACGGCCGCGCGGGAGACGGGCATCCCGGTCGTGGTCGTACGACGACCGCCGTTGCCGGACGGCGTGAGCGCGGTGCCCGATGTCGCCGGGGTGCTGGAGCGGCTGGGGCTCAGTCCGGGGCGATGACTGTGGCCCGGAGCCGGTCCATCGCGTGCAGCACCTCGTGCCGGTTGTTGGCGCTCTTGATCCAGGCCGGGAGCCGGGCGACCAGCGTCATCTTCTGCCCGGTGTCGTACCAGGGCGCGCGCTCGCGCAGGTCGCCGGGGTGCTGGAGCGGCTGGGGCTCAGTGCGGGGCGATGACCGTGGCCCGGAGCCGGTCCACCGCGTGCAGCACCTCGTCGCGGTTGTTGGCGCTCTTGATCCAGGCCGGGAGCCGGGCGACCAGCGTCATCTTCTGCCCGGTGTCGTACCACGGCGCGCGCTCGCGCAGGTCGGCGGCGACGAACCGCCTGATCAGGTCCAGGTGTTGGAGGTTGTACGCCCACAGCTCACCGTGTCTGGTCCTGGTCCGCAGCCAGAGGGTCGGGCAGTGCCGGGCGGCTGCGCGTCTCGGGGGGCCGGTGCAGGCCCGTTCGGATCCGGCGCAGGCCGCAGGACGGGCAGACCAGGCGGGTGTGCGGATACCTCTCGCCGCGCGCGTCGGGAGGGGTGCACGGGCGACGCTCGAAGTGGGCCATCCGCTCGCAGCGCGGGCAGCGGACCAGTATCGACGACGCGAAGTCGGCGCTGGTGGCACGCGGGTCGTGGAAGCGCACGGGCTTCGGGGACATGCCGTGAGTATGACCACGGGACCGGTCGACCGGCACCCGGTTTTTCAGGAGGCCGAGCTTGCCGCCAACTGCGCCGGACGCTGCGGCAGTCCGGTGGACAGGTCCTCCACCAGCAGTCGTTTGGCGATGGAGTCGACCGCGGCGCGCAGGTCGGCGGTCGACGGGCGGCCGATGTCCTGCTGGACCCGGTCCTCCAGCCAGTTCCCCCACGCCCTGCCGATGACCTCGGCCTCGCGTTCGCCCGCGGGGGTGTGCGAGAGGAGGGAGCCGTCACGGGTCAGATAGCCCTCCTCGACCATGCGGTCGAAGACCGGGAGGAGGACCTCCGGGGGCAGGTGCCGGCGCGCGGCGATCAGGCCGAGGCTCGCATGCCCGACCATCCTGGTGAACAGTTCGACCTGCATCACGGCCCAGGCCCCGGCCACGTCCAGCCGGGTGTCGGATTCCGTGATGATCCGCCGGGCGGTGTCCAGGTCCGTGCTGCCGATGACCTTGCCCACGGCCGCTTCGAGGACCTGTCGCGAGTCCGCGCCGCGCGGGGACGCGAAGCCCTCGCCCATGTCGGTGGAGCCCATCCGCGCGCTGTCGCGCAGCTCGACCTGCTTGAGGAACAGGGCGACGACGAAGCCGATCACCGCGACGGGGACCGTCCACCGGAACACCGTCTGGATGGTGTCCGCGTACGCCCCGATGATCGGGGCCGCGGCCGCGCCCGGCAGCTTGTGCAGGCCCTCGGGGCTGGTGGCCGCCTTGGTGATGACGGCCGGGTTCAGCGCGCTGGACCTCGCGGCGGACGCGATCCCGTCCTTGAGGTTGGGTCCCAGACTGTTGGTGTAGATCGTGCCGAAGACGGCGGTGCCGAACGAACTGCCCAGCGTACGGAAGAAGGTGACACCGGAGGTCGCGGTGCCGAGGTCGACGTACTCGACGGTGTTCTGCACGGCGATCGTCAGGACCTGCATGCACAGCCCGATCCCGGTGCCGAGGACGAACATGTACACCGACTCCAGCCAGGCGCCGGTGCCCGGTCCCATGAGGGACATCAGATAGAGCCCGACGCCCATCACCAGCGAGCCCACGATCGGGAAGTAGCGGTACTGCCCGGTCTTGCTGACCACGTTGCCGCTGAAGACGGACGCGATGAGCAGGCCGATCACCATCGGCAGCGTCCGTACGCCGGAGACCGTGGCCGAGTCGCCGTCGACGTACTGCAGATAGGTCGGCAGGTACGTCATCGCGCCGAGCATCGCGAAGCCGACGATGAAGCTGAGGATCGAGCAGACCGTGAACACCGGGTTGGCGAACAGCCGCATGGGCAGCATGGGTTGTTCCGCCCGGGTCTCCACCCAGCAGAACAGACCGAGCGCCACCGCGCCGCCCACGAACAGGCCGATGATGGTCGCCGAACCCCAGGCGTACTCGTTGCCGCCCCAACTCGTCGCCAGGATCAGCGCGCTCGCGCCGACCGCGACCAGCGCGATGCCCAGGTAGTCGATCACCGGCCGCACCGCCGACTTGACCACGGGGATGGTGCGGGCCGCCGCGATGACGACGACGATCGCGATGGGCACGTTGACGTAGAACGCCCAACGCCAGGTCAGATGGTCGGTGAACAGGCCGCCCAGCAGCGGTCCGATGACCGTGGCCACGCCGAACACCGCGCCGATCGCGCCCTGGTACTTGCCGCGTTCCCGCAGCGGGATGACATCGGCGATCAGCGCCATCGCCGTCACCATCAGCCCGCCCGCGCCGATGCCCTGCACCGCCCGCCAGGCGATCAGCAGCGTCATGTTGGTGGCGAGACCGCACAGGAACGACCCCGTGATGAAGACGATCGCCGAGACCTGGAAGACCACCTTGCGACCGAAGAGGTCACCGAACTTGCCGACCAGCACGGTCGCCACGGTCTCCGCGAGGAGATAGGCGGTGACCACCCACGACATGTGCGCGGCACCGCCCAGGTCCGACACGATCGTCGGCAGGGCCGTACCCACGATGGTCTGGTCGAGGGCCGCCAGCAGCATGCCGAGCATGATCGTCACGAAGACGACATTGCGACGGCGGTGGTCCAGCACAGGGGGCTGCTGCGGGGCGGGCAGCGAGGTTTCCTCGGTGACGGTCACGAGGTCACCCTCACACCGATGGGCTACTCGCGCTACGGGGGCGGTCCACTCGGGTACCCCGCGTCCTACTCGCCGTTGGGGTGCCGGCGCAGCAGATACGTGTCCATGATCCAGCCCTTGCGCTCACGGGCCTCCGCGCGCAGCCGCTCGATGCGCGGAGCGGCCTCGGCTATCGGTCCGGAGGCGAGGATCTCGTCCGGGGTGCCCAGATAGGCGCCCCAGTAGATGTCGATGTCCTGGTCGGCGTACCGCCGGAAGGCCTGGTGCGCGTCCAGCATCACAACCACGTCGTCGACGTCCTCCGGGAAGCCCTCGGACAGCCGCCGGCCCGTGGTGATCTGCACCGGCCGGGCAACCCGGTTCAGCCCCGTGCGGTGCCGGGCGACGAGCGCCGAGACACTGCTGATGCCGGGCACGACGTCGTACTCGAACGCCACCGCGCCCCGCTCCAGGATCTCCTCCAGGATGCCGAGCGTGCTGTCGTACAGCGAAGGGTCCCCCCATACCAGGAACGCGCCGCTCTCCTCCTCGCCCAACTCCTCGACGATGAGCCGCTCGTAGATGTCCGCCCGGGCGCTGCGCCAGTCCCCGACCGCCGGGGAGTACGCGGCACCCCCGGCCGCCCGGTCCCGCTCCGGGTCGCGCGCCTCGACCAGACGGTACGTCCCCGCGGGTATGTGCGCGTCGAGCATGTCCCGCCGCAGCCTGGTCAGGTCGGACTTCACCTCGCCCTTGTCGAGGAGGAAGAACACATCCGTGCTCCGCAGCACCCTGACGGCCTGCAGGGTCAGTTGCTCCGGGTCGCCCGCGCCGATACCGATGACATGAATCTTTCGCACGCCCCCGAGTCTGCCCCACGCCACTGACAGTCCGTGCACCGCACCGGCACGGACCGGCTACGACGTCCCGCGCAGCCGGGGCGCCCGGGCCCGCGCGTCGACCACCTCACCGCCCCGCTCGACATCGTCCCCGAGCCCCCGCGCCCAGGCGGCGACCCCGGCGAGATCCATCCCGTACGGCCGCTCGCGCCCTGTCAGAGCCGCCCACTCCTCAACCCCGCCGGCCCCGCGCCGCAGCAGCCGCGCGCCGCCGGTGACGTTCCCCCGGGCCGCGTGCGTGAGACCCACGGCGAGCTGGGCCAGCCCGCGCCACAGGGCACGCTCCTCGTCCGGCCCCGACTTCCAGGCGTCCTCGAAGACTTCGTGCGCATGGAACGGTTTTCCCGCGTCGAGCAGCGCCTGCGCCTCGACGACAGTGTCCTCGGGCGCCCGCACGACTCCCTCGGGCTGCCGTGCCACGCCGTCCGCGTCGTACGGCAACGGTCGCCCGAGCCCGTCGCGAGGCCGGGCATTGCGCGCCCGGCCCTCCCCGTCCCGGTCCCGCGTGCCGCTCGTACCGCCTGACGTCGTGTCGTCCATACGACGATTGTCCCGCGCCCGGTGCCGGCTTCGGCGCACCCCCGGGCGTGGGGTAAAGTGCTGTTCGCGCGATCACGCGGTTCACCGCGGGAAGCGCACCGGGACGTGGCGCAGCTTGGTAGCGCACTTGACTGGGGGTCAAGGGGTCGCAGGTTCAAATCCTGTCGTCCCGACGGTGCGAAGGGTCTTCGCAGGCGAGAGCCTGTGGGGGCCCTTTTCGTGTGCGGAGGCGGGCAGGACCGCGGTGGGTCGAGTACCGCGGTCCTGCCCGCCCGTCCGGAGGACGCCGTGCTTCCGGGTCCCTCAACGCGTCACCCGGGCGGGGCGCTCCGTCATGGCGCGTACGGCCGTCCCGCGGCCAGGACGGCGATGACCACCGGGACCGGACACGCCTCGACCACTTGCCGGAACGACTGCGCGTCCCCGGTGCAGTTGCACTTCATCTCAGGTCCGCGCCGAGCTGGGCCGGACCCCCGACGGACCCCGACTGAGGTTCGGTGACCCGGCGGCGGCGCAGGTGTCGCCGGCCCCGGTGCCCGGCGCGTGTCCGCGGGACCGGCTCGACTCCGTGCTGCTCTCGGCCGCCCGGCAGAGGACCGGTGGTCCGCCCGGGCCGGAATCGGTCCGGCGGGTGCCCTGTTGGTGCGGTCCGACGGCTTTGTGGCCCGGCGTGCCACGGAAGGTTCCGGCGATCCGTACCGGAAACTCGACCGGGTGCTTCGCGCTGTGCTCGGCCACGATCGCGGTCATGGCCCCGAGCCGGTGGCCGGGCCGGACGTTTCGAAGGCCGCGACCGCTTCGCCCACCGCCTCGTGATCCCGGTCGCCGAAACGGCGCGGTTGCCGAAACGTCGGTGAGTCCGGGTCACGGCGGGGGAAGTGGCGTGACCCGGACTCGGGAGCGGGACTGCCCGGCGGCGCTTCCGGGAGTCCGTCGATCGGTGGATCAGGGAACCACGACGATCTTCTTGCCGGGCGAGGACGCCTGCGCCTCCCACGCCTTGGAGGCATCCTCCAGCGGGTAGGTGGCGGTCGGCAGCACGAACGAGCCGGCCGCGGCGAGGGCCGCGACCCGGTTGTAGGCGGCGAAGGCGTCGGTCGGCTTCGCCGTCGTCCCGCTGAAGCCGATCAGTGACAGTTGCGCGCCGCGGAGCATCTCGACCCGGAACGCGCTGTCGTCGCCCGCCGCCGCGCCGATGTTCAGATAGCGCCCACCCGGCTGCAGGCAGGCCAGGGCCGGCACCGCCCAGGGACCCCACAGCGGGTCGACGACCAAGTCGACAGGGCCACCGAGCGCGGCCAGTTGCTCGGCCGGCGGCTCCTCGCCGAGGACGACCACGCCGTCCGCGCCGGTGACCCGGGCAAGGCGCTCGGGGTTCCGGCCGGCGGCGATGACGCGCTTGGCGCCGGCCAGTTTCGCGAGCTGGACGGCGGCGGCGCCCAGGGGGCCGGTCGCGCCCAGGACCAGGACGCTCTCGCCCGTCTGGAGGCCGGCCTTGCGCAGGGCCAGGTCCGCACCGGCGCCGACCGCGCCGATCGCGGCGGCGACGACGCTGTCCAACCCGTCCGGGACCGGGATGCAGGTCGCGCGCTCGGTCAGCAGGAGTTCGGCCAGTCCGCCGTTGACACCCGGCACCAGGCCGGCCGGCACCGTGGCGTGCATCCGCAGGCCCTGGTCGGGGCCGCTCGTAATGGTCCCGACCACCTCGAAGCCGGGCACGTAGGGGACCTTCGGCGGTCCGGCGCGGTGGTGCCCCTCCGCGACGTGCAGGTCGATCGAGTTCAGAGCTGTCGCCTCGACCTTGACGACCACCTGCGTGTCGGTCGTCGGCGCGGGGTCGGCGAGGGCGGTCGCATGCGGTGCGGCGCCGACTTCTTCGATCACTGCCGCTTTCATCGCTGCTGCTCCTTCTCGGCGGTGGCGCCGCGAGGGGCGTCACTGGGACGGCTGCCGTTGTCGTACGCGGTCGGTGGAGTAGATCTCGGGACCGTGAGCATGGGCCGGAGCGTAGCATGTGACCGACCAGTCGGTCACCCGGTTCGCGGTCGCGCTCGATCTCGGCCCCCCAGGGCGGGCATATACTCCGAAGCTATGGCAGCAGGAGTGCAGATGCCCGGGGCGTTGCAGACACGTGAGGCGTTGCTTGACGCCGGTGCGGCGCTGGTGGAGCAGCACGGCCTGGGCGGTCTCAGCGTGAACATGGTGGTCGCGCAGGCCGGGGTAGCCAAGGGGACCTTCTACGTCCACTTCAAGGACCGCGCGACGTTCGTCGACGCCATGCACAAGCGCTTCCACGGCCGGGTGCAGGCCGCCGTCGACCAGGCGGTGGAAGGTCTGGAGCCCGGCGCCGAGCGCATCTTCCGCAGTACCGAGGCGTATCTCGACGTCTCGCTCGCGAACCGGGGCGTCAAGGCGCTGTCGCTGGAGGCCCGTTCGGACCCGACCGTCCAGGGAGGACCGATGGCGGCCCGCCGCGAGCGGCTGGCGGCGGCGGGGGTGGCGGACCTGAAGGCGATGGGCTGGGACGACGCGGAAGCCGCGGCCCAGCTGATCGCGGCGATGACCCGCGAGATCTCGGTGCTGGAATTCGACGCCGGGTGTCCGCTGCCGGCATCGCGTCGGGTGCTCAAGCGGTTCCTCGGCATCTGACGCCCGCGGGGACTCGCCACGGATCCTCGGGAGCGGGGCGTGCCCGATCGCAGGAGCACGCCCGCTGCTCGCGTGCCTCGCGGCCGGAACTATCCGTAGCCGAACCGTTTCTTCCGGTTGTGTTCTTCGGGTTCGCCCGCACGCCTTCGGCGGGGTTCGGGCCCGGTGTGTCGTCACTAGAAGCGAAAACCTCGGAAGTGGTACCGGGAAAGAATCATTGGTGAACGGCGCATGTAACACACAAACGGGAAGAGGGATTCCAGAATGGCGACGCTAGAACGAAAGAAAGTAAATAGTCAACCAAAAGGAGCTGTCGGTGCCGTATGGCCGGGTTCGTTGAATCTGCCGAAAATGGACATAATGCCGATATCTTTAGGTGGCAGGGCATGCGCGTGCCGCGTGGTGAATGCTACGGAAAGTTACTTCGCCGACTCCGCTTGTGGGTGTGCTCGCCTGGAAATCTTTCAGCTGACCTGGTCCGTGGCCCGCTTGTGCGGGGATTTTTTTACATACCGGTTACGGAAGCCGCCGCCCGATGCCCGGTTCGGGCAGGGCGTGAATAGGAAAAACCTTAGACTTGCGCTTTCGGCCGGTGGGTCTGGTTTTTGAGATTTCTGTATGGGAATCTAGATCAACAATGAACGGAGCCTTGGCGAGCATACGGGGAGGCTAAATCGTGTCGGCGGGACAAGATGCGATCACTGAGGCGAATACTTGCTCACCTGAGCAGGCTGATGACCTGTGCAGAGTCTGGTCGCTGTTCGACAACTCGTCCGCGCGCATTGCGCATTTAGATCTCGGTCTCCGTCTGATAGGGAGCAACCTCGGCTTCGCCGACGCGTTCGGGCTGTCGGTCGAGGAGCTCCCGGGCGTCGCCCTCGTCGACCTGGTGCACGTACGGGCCAGGGACACGCTGACGCGGCGACTGCTCTCGCTGGCGCGCGGTGAGCGGAGCCGGTTCAACGACCGGGTCGCCGCGTTGACGAGCGAGGGCCGGACCAGCACCGAACTGACCGGGATCACGGTGACGGACGACGCGGGTCGCATCGACTCGCTCGTCGTCCTGCTGGAGCTGGAGCCGGAGCCCGCGGACGACACCGCCGGGTGCCCTGCGACCGAGGTGAGAAAGCCGCTGACCAGGATGGAAGCCCTGGTACTTGAGGGCGTGGCGGCCGGCATGTCCACTGTGCAGCTGGCTTCGAAGCTTTTCCTGAGCCGCGGTGGGGTCGAGTATCACGTCAGCGCGCTGATGAAAAACCTCGAAGCGGCCAACCGGTCCGAGCTGGTGTCCAGAGCCTATTCGGCCGGCCTGTTCCGCAGGGGCAGCTGGCCGCCGCTGGTGACCGAGGGCTTTGTCGAGCAGTGCCTCACCACGTCAGGCCCGAGAGCCGTCACCCGCGCTTCATCAGGGTGCCAGTGGTCTTCTTGCTGCCTGCGGGCGGCCCCACCGCGGGGGTCTCGATCTTGGTTCGGGTGAGCACCGCGCCGGCGCATGGGGAGGGCGAGCACATCGCGACTGGTGACCGGCCGGAACAGGTACGGCTCTCCTCGTCGGAGAGCCGGGACCGGCGGTTCGTCTCCCAGAAGGAACGCATCTGATCCATGACGATGTACGAGACCGGCGGGCCGGCCGGCCGTGACGGCCCGAGGGGCCGACAGGACGTCGGCCAAGGAGCGGTGGATCGCATCGCACGCTCGGATGCGGGCTCACGTGCTCGGTCGCGGCGGCAGCGCGCGGCGAGCCGGTTCGACGCGGCGGGCGCCACACGCCAATGTGACTATTCATGCCGGTCTCGTCGGATCGGGTTATCGTCCGCATTCGGAACTTTTGACAACCGTCAGGAGCTTCTCGGGAGAAAAGGATCAACATGTTGTCAACGCTCAAGGATGAGCGATGTCGGGTGAAGTCGACGTCACGGCCGGGTTGGCGAAGAAAACCCGCAGGAGGCCATGAGACGGCGTCACGTCACGACAATCTTCGCGTCACCTTCATTCACTGGGCGAGCAGGGGAGAAGCAATGACAGAGGTACTCGGCTCCGCGGTGGGCAGGGGCAGTCAACAGGAGATCCTCAGATCGCTCTTCGAGCGGTCCGGTATGTGCATGGCCAAGTTAGACATCGGCTTCCGACTGGTCGAGGTCAACACCGAGTTCTCGGAACGGTTCGGCTGCCGGCCCGCGGAGTTGGGCGGGCGTTCCTTCGGCGACCTGCTGCACGCCGATGCCCGGACGCTGGTCAGCAGGCAGTTCTCCCGTCTGTTGACCGACCAGGGGGCCCGTTTCACCGAGCCGACGATCGTGTTCCGGCAGAAGGACTCGACCGTTTTCAGCGGCGAGTTGACGGGGTTCACCGTCAGCGGTGACAGCGGCGACGGCCTGATGGCTCTCGTGTGCCCCGGGGGCAGTAGGCAAGATCCACCGCCCGCGCCCCACAGGTTGGTGCTGACCGATATCGAGGCACGCATCCTTGAGGGTGTCGCCGTCGGCATGTCGACCGTGAACCTGGCCTCCACGCTCTACCTCAGCCGTGGTGGCATCGGGTATCACGTGGACACCCTGATGCGGAAACTCAAGGTCAAGAACCGGCCCGCCGCGGTCTCGAAGGCGTACGCCATAGGTCTGATCCGCCCGGGCTGGCCACCACGCGTCCATACCGACTAGAGGGAGTCCGAGAGGGTTCGGCGGACAGCACTCGTCAGCTCAAGTCCCTTTCTGTACCGCCTCGTCGGGAAAGTCGAAGCTCACATCACAGGTCCTGAATCACAGGTCGTGGGGGAGGGGCCCGTCGGTCCGGCCCGGCGTCCCTGGCCGGACCGACGGCAACCCGCACGATGTCATCCCGTTGCCCGCCGGTTCTCAGGTGAGCTGTCGGGCCGCGACCGGTTCCTCGCCGAGGCTCGGTTCCTTGTTGGGGCGCAGCATCACGTAGGTGAAGACGATGCCCACCGCGACCAGGGCCGTCGCCACCCACATGCCGACGTGATACCCGTCGAGGAACGCCTGTCCCGGTGTCGAACCGGCCCGTAGTTCGGATTCCTGCTTGGACCGCAGCACCGCACCGATGATGGTGATGCCGAGCAGTCCCGCCACCTCACGGGCGTCGTTGAGGATTGCCGACGCGACTCCGGCCTGGGAGTCCGGGGTGTTCTGCATCACCGCGTTCGTCATCGGCACGTTCATGATCCCCATGCCGCCCCCGAGCACGATGAGGGACGGCAGCAGCGAGGCGAAGGTCGCGTGTTCGTCGTGCATGTTGAGCATGATGAGTCCGACCGTCATCATCACCATGCCGAGCGAGACCGTGCGGAATCCGCCGATCCAGACCTCCATCAGCGTGGAGAAGCCGGCGAACGCGGCCAGGGCGAAGGCCATCGGGACGAACAGCAGGCCCGCCTTCGACGGGGAGAAGCCGAGGATGTTCTGCAGGTAGATCGAGGTGAAGAAGTAGATGGCCAGGGCGCCGAACGCCCAGATCATCTGGGTGCTGATGCCGCCGGTGAACTGGCGGATGCGGAACAGCCCCAGGTCCACCATGGGTTCCGTGGTGCGTGCCTCGATCACGAAGAAGGCCGTAACGGCGACGGCGGCGATGACGAAGGCCGTCACGATCTTCGGCGAGCCCCAGCCCGAGTCGTTGCCTTCGATCAGCGCGTACGTGATGGCGAACAGCGCGAGCGCGGACGTGATCAGGCCGCCGACGTCCAGTACCCGGTTGGCGGCGGGCGCCCTGGATTCGCGTACCGTCCGGACGCTGAGCGCGAGCGTCGCCACGCCGATCGGGACGTTGATCAGGAAGATCCAGCCCCAGTGGATGTTCTGGGTGATCAGGCCACCGGTCACCGGGCCGAGGGCCAGACCGGCCGCGGCGCTCACGGTCCACAGACCGATCGCGTTGGTGCGCTCCTTGAGGTCGGTGAACGTGGCCGTGATGATGGCCAGGGTGGCCGGCGTCAGCAGTGCCGCACCGACGCCCTGCACGGCCCTGCTGCCGATGAGGACGCCGCCGTTGCCGGCCAGGCCCGCCGACAGCGAGGACAGGGTGAAGACGAGCAGACCGATCATGTACAGCCGACGGCGGCCATAGGCGTCGGCGAGTCGGCCACCGGCCAGCAGCAGTCCTGCCAGGGTGAGCAGATAACTGCTCACGATCCACTCCAGGCCGGCCTCCGACAGATGCAGGCTGCGCTGGATCGTGGGGATCGCGACGTTGATGACGTTCAGGTCCAGGTAGGTCATGAACGTCGCCAGGCTGACCGCGAGTAAGGACCACCACCGGAGCGGATCCGGGGCTTCCTGGGGCGGAGCCGCGTCTTGTGCGGGGCCGCTTGCCGACTCCATGCTGGATGTCACAGGGCCTGTCCCTTCCGCGTCGAGTGGTCGCTGCTGCGCCGCTCTCGCGTCGATGTTCCGGGTGTGCCGTGCCGCACCGACCATAGCATGTGACCGACCGGTCAGTCACGCCCCGTGGGGGTCAGTACGCGAAACCCCCACGGGCTTGTCCATGCCCGTGGGGGTCCGTTGGTGAGGGATGTGGGATGCCGACGGACGAGGCTTGTCAGATGGGCAGGAAACGGCCGGTCCGCGAGATGTACTCGCGGTACTCGCTGCCGAACTCCGAGGCGGACAGCCGCTTTTCCTCCCGCATCGCGGTCGCGGTCAGCCGGCCCGTCGCATACAGCATCGGCAGCAGAGTGCCCAGGTGCGGGAACAGCGCGAACGCGGCCAGGAACGCGAGCAGGAAGGACGAGTAGAACGGATGCCTGATCCGGGAGTACGCGCCGTAGGTCACGATCGACACCGGAGCGTCGTTCTCCTGATGCCACAGCGCCAGCGGTACCCGGTGGGTGCCGAGGGTGTAGAAGAGCAGGGCGATCGAACCACCGGTGAGTACGGCGGCTATCGCATCGAGCGTCGTGACCATGTTGTGCATGCCGACCCACGAGTGCCAGTGGGCGAGGTCGGCGGCGATCAGGAACGGCGGGACGATGAAGAACGGCGCACCGGTCAGCCACCAGCCGGAGTTGAAGCTGCCGCCCTTGAAGAAGATGCGTGGGAGCACTCCGATGACCACGTAGGCGCAGAGCACGAGAACCATGACGGGAACGTTCACCTAATACCAGCCTCCGAGATCGAACGGGCACCGGCCGTCATGGCGGCCGGCAGCGGTTGGGGTGTCATACGGCGGATTCCTGGAGCACGTCGACGAGTTCACCGAGGTTGTCGATCTCGCGAAGGCGGGCCTGGGTGAACACGGCGTCGAACTCCTCCTGGAGGTCGACGATCATCTCGACCAGCATGAAGCTGTCGGCGGCCAGATCCTTGATCAGGGTCTGGGGGGTGAGATCGTCCGCGGACACCCGCAGCACCCCGGCGATCCGTTCGGCCACGGTCTCGAAGCTGATCGTGTTGGCGGGCATGGGCTCCCTCGCAAGACGGGCGGCGACTGTGAGCCAGCCACCGAGATGTCGGGCTGAAACGTGCTGGTACGCCGGGTCGTTCGCCCGGTAGTCGCGGAGCACCCGCGTGGCGTTGGCCAGATCGGCCTTGAACATGGCCTCCTTGACCGTCCACAGCCGCAGGAGGTCGTCGTGCGGCTCGTCGTCCCGCAGATAGAACCGCGCCGTCGCCGGACGGACCGGCCGGTCGTGCTCAAGGTCGACACCGAGACCGTCGGCGGCGCCGCCGACGAGTACCGCGGCCACTCCGGCCCGCTCGGTGTGCGTGAGCGAGGCGCGCGGGTGCGGGAAGCGGTAGCGGGCCGGGTCACCGGGCAGGCCGGCCGCCGCCGCCGCGATCCGCAGCGCGTGCCGACCGGCCCGGGGCCGGTTCACCGTGGCGACGAGTACGCGGATCACTGGGCGGCGAAGCGTTCTTGGAATTCGGCCATGACCTTGCCGTAGATCTCGATGTCGGCGGCGGTGTAGCGGGCGAGGGTGTCCTCGATCT